>CAZKGB010000063.1:0-10407 GCA_964551935.1 uncultured Lentimicrobiaceae bacterium
CAAAAAACAAGCGCTAATTTCAAACCAGCCTGCCGGGCTGGCAGGTAAATTCTAAATTTTAAAATTTTAAACAGGTTTTGATTTTTTAATTATTGTGATTTGTGCTGTTTTGCCAAAGAATACACTAATTTTAGAAATATGATTCTATTAAACAATCCGGTTACGGGTTTTATCTATTACGGAAGGTACTCCTTATCTATATTTCCCATTGAACTGAACAAGTTGAATTTGGCTTTGGGGTGGATGGCTTCTAATTGTTTGACAAGTTGGCGGGCAGTGGTTCGTTTAGTGATGTCTTCGTAAGGGCAGGTTTGTTTAAGCTTTGTGAAGTTGCGAATGTTGGCAAACTCGCGGGTGTCTTTGTCGGTGAGTAAAATAAGAGGACGGATAAGATACATGGCCCCATCAAACATTTTCAACTTTCCCGGAAGGGAAGAGATATGTCCGTGGTAAGCCATGTTTATCATCAATGTTTCTACAGCATCATCTAAATGGTGGCCCAAAGCCAGCTTTTTAAAACCGTTGTTTTTGGCAAACTCAAACAGCGTTTTACGTCGGTGCCACGAACAAACAAAACAGGGTGCTTTTTTTCCGCGTTCTTCCAGTCCTGCTTTAATGGTTTTAAAGTGTATCGACACGCCCAACATTTCGGCATGCTCTTTTAAAAACTGAATATCCACCAAATAACCCACGTCCTCCACATCAATATGGATGGCTTCAACATCAAAATTAATGGTCTTAAATTTTTTAAAGGCGGCTAAGGCTTCCAACATTACTAACGAGTCTTTTCCCCCGCTTACGGCAGCCAACACCTTGTCGCCATCCTCAATCATTTCGTACCGGTTGATGGCTTTGGCGGTCATGTTTTTTACATGCTCAAGATGCCGTTTTTGGTATTTGGTAAGTCTTTCGCTCAAACCTCTTCCGGAACTACTTCCTCTTCAATTCTTAGGTTTTCAATGATAAAGCTTTGACGGCTGGGGGTGTTTTTTCCCATGTAAAACGATAATGTTTCGCCGAGTGCCGATTCGCGCTTTAAAATAACCGGATCTAACCGGATGCTTTTTCCGATAAAGTGTTTAAACTCGTTGGGAGAAATCTCGCCAAGTCCTTTAAACCGGGTAATCTCCGGATTGGTTCCCAGCTCGCGAATGGCTTTTTGGCGTTCCTCATCATTGTAACAGTATCGGGTTTCTTTTTTGTTCCTAACCCTGAAGAGGGGTGTTTGCAAAATGTACACATGCCCTGTTTTTACCAAATCGGGATAAAATTGAAGGAAAAACGTTAGTAACAGCAACCGGATGTGCATACCGTCCACATCGGCATCGGTAGCAATTACAATGTTGTTGTAGCGCAGGTTTTCGATACTTTCATCGATGTTGAGGGCGGCCTGCAGCAGGTTAAACTCTTCGTTTTGATAGACAATTTTTTTACTCAGGCCGTAACTGTTAAGGGGTTTCCCTTTTAGGCTGAACACGGCTTGCGTTTGCACGTCGCGTGATTTGGTGATGGAGCCGCTGGCCGAATCACCCTCGGTGATAAAAAGGGTAGTGTCAAGTCGTTTTTCATGATTGGTGTCAAGATGGACACGACAATCTCGCAATTTTTTATTATGAAGCGAGGCTTTTTTAACACTCTCGCGAGCCAATTTTTTAATGCCGGCCATCTCTTTACGCTCTTTTTCCGATTGAAGAAGTTTTTTGTAAAGAGCATCGGCTGTTTCGGAGTTGATGTGTAGATAGTTATCGAGGTTTCTTTTAATAATATCGTGGATGTAATTTCGGATACTTTGGCCATCGGGCTCGATGTACTGTGACCCCAGCTTGGTTTTTGTTTGCGATTCGAAAACCGGTTCCTGAACTTTAATACTGACGGCAGCCATAAACGAAGTCCGGATGTCGCTGGTTTCAAAATCTTTTCCGTAAAAATCACGAATGGTTTTCACAATGGCTTCCCTGAAAGCATTTTGATGGGTACCTCCCTGGGTTGTGTGCTGACCGTTTACAAACGAGTAGTACTCCTCGGTATAAGATCGTGAGCTGTGGGTAAAGGCGCATTCAAAATCATCTTCTTTAATATGGATGATGGGATAGATAATGCCGTTGTTAGGGCCTATGTTTCTTTCGAGCAGATCGAGTAATCCGTTTTTCGCAAACATTTTTTGACCGTTAAAAATAATGGTCAGCCCGTTGTTGAGAAAAACATAATTCCAAAGCATCTCCTCCACATACTCCATCAGGTAGTGAAAGTTTCCAAAAATTTCTTCATCGGGGATAAACGTGATGAGGGTTCCCTGTTTATCGTCGCAGGCTTCAACGGGATGGTCTTTAATAAGATGGCCCCTTTCGTATTCTACAATTTTTGTTTGGCCTTCTCTAATCGATTGCGCTTTAAAATACCTCGACATTGCGTTAACAGCTTTCGAGCCAACGCCGTTTAACCCAACCGCTTTTTTAAAGACCTTTGAATCGTACTTGGCACCGGTATTTATTTTACTTACGCAGGCAATTACTTTTCCCAAGGGCATCCCGCGGCCGAAATCCCTTACGGAAACCTGTTTTTCCTGAATGGTAACTTCAATGGTTTTACCATTCCCCATCACGTACTCGTCGATGGAGTTGTCAATAATCTCTTTCAGTAACACATAAATACCATCGTCGTGCGAACTACCGTCGCCGAGTTTTCCAATATACATTCCCGGTCTTAGCCGTATGTGCTCTTTCCAGTCGAGCGACCTTACACTGTCATCGTTATATTCTGCAGCCATACTCTTCTCCCAATTTGCAGCAAATGTAGAAAGTAAAAGGATACGATGTTACCCGGACAGACTAACTTTTCAACGAAATTTGTTAATAAATGAATTTGGCAGAGAAGTGGTATAGCAAGGGTTTAAACTCTTAACATTGTTTGCGGGTTTAATAATGTCAGTATGTCATATTTGTTGCGTGGTATATAAATTGATAGTATAAAAATACTTTGTTTTACAAAACAGGATGCTTTTATAACAGGAAAAAGGTAGTGGATATAGGAGTGAAGCACCGGTTAATTAAACGAGTAGAAGGAGGAGAAAACAATGGAATATAAAGATTATTATAAAACTTTAGGTGTTACCAAGAGTGCCACGCAAGCCGAGATAAAAAAAGCTTATCGTAAACTGGCTATAAAATATCATCCCGATAAAACACAGGGTGATAAAGCCAAGGAAGAGAAGTTTAAAGAGATATCGGAGGCGTATGAGGTACTTGGTGATCCTGAAAAGAGAAAAAAATACGATCAGCTGGGCTCTAACTGGAGGCAGTATCAAAACTTTGGTGGTGCAGCCGGTGGCCAGGGAGGATTCGACTGGTCACAGTTCTCTGGAGGCGGACAGCAAGGTGGGAATTTTGGCGGTTTCTCATTTGACGGAGACCCGGGAGGTTTCTCCGATTTCTTCCAACATATCTTTGGCGGTGGCTTTGGAGGAAGCAGAACGGGTGGAAGAAGATCGCCGGGATACAAAGGAAGGGATATTGTTTCGGAAATGAATATCACTTTTGATGAAGCTTTTCATGGAAGCACGCGAATAATAAACCTCGACGGAAAAAAATTCAGGATTAAAATAAAACCGGGTATTAAAAACGGACAAAAAATCAGATTGGCGGGTAAAGGTAACCCGGGTGTTAACGGTGGACCGGCCGGCGATTTATACATTACCATTAAGGTGGTTCCCAGCCCCGGGTTTAAACGTGAGGGCAACGATTTGTTTGCAGATTTGAATATCGATATACCAACGGCGGTGCTTGGCGGAAAAGCGGAAGTTAATACTCCCGATGGTAAAACCGTATCGCTGAAAATACCGGCCGGAACCTCGTGTGGAAAAAAATTGCGTTTGAGAGGAAAAGGAATGCCTTATTATGAGCATCCCGGCAAACATGGCGATTTATATGTGGAAACCAAAATTACGGTTCCGACAAAATTGAGCAGGGAGCAAAAAAGCTTGTTTGAAAAATTAAAGAAATTGAAGTAAAAGGAGGATGTGCTATGTTAGTTAAAATAATTGATACAAACGAAGTTAATCGGTTTAGAGGTTTGCTTGAGTTTATTGATGCTGTTATCGATTCAAACATGAGGCATTATGCATCGGAGATTATAGAGCTGGTTGAGATGGGCAGAGAAGAGGAACTTAGGGGGGCTATGGTGCGTGCTCAGGAGGCGTGCAGGGTAATGGGTATCCCTCTTGAAAATCACTTTAAAAAGGTTTATCGCGATACTGAGCATAGCGTGGTTTGTGATTATAAATTATCGCCTTTAGCTTTTGGGCTGATTTGTATTAACGCCAGCCCGGCTAATAAAAATATTGCACATATTCAGGTAGAGATGGTGAAGAAGTTGATGGGAGAGTAGCTAAATCCTAAACCACTCTTCAATCAGTTTATCTCTGCCTTTTTCATCATGATGAGTCCATTCGTTGGTATGGGAATTATAGGTGTAATCTTTCCGCCATTCTGCAATATTATTGGCAATCTGACCCGTGGCATCAATTATCTTGTCAAGTTCGGCATCGGTCATGGTAGGATGGAGCGAAACCCTGATAAAGCCCGGCTTTTCGGAAAGGTCGCCGGCATCGATTTGTTGCGCGATGCGGTGCGATTCCTCGGGGGTTACATGCAACAAAAAATGGCCATAGGTTCCGGCACAGGCGCATCCTCCACGGGTTTGAATGCCAAATCGGTCGTTGAGCAGCTTTACTATTAAGTTGTAATGAATTCCATCGATAAAAAAGGAAAAGATGCCCAGACGATCTTTGATGTTGTCGGCAAGAATATGCATCCCTTTTATTTTACCGAAACCATCGAAAGCCTTTTTTACCAGTTCATTTTCGCGTTGACGAATCAAAACGGTATCCATCTGCTCTTTTACTTCGATGGCCATGGCGGTTCGCATGGCTTGTAAAAAGCCCGGTGTTCCACCATCTTCGCGCAGTTCAATGTCGTCAAAATAGTGATGCTCACCCCACGGGTTGGTCCATTCAACGGTGCCGCCACCCGGATGATCAGGAACCGCCCGGTTGTATAGCTGTTTATTAAATACCATCACGCCCGATGATCCCGGGCCTCCAAGAAATTTGTGAGGAGAAAAAAACACGGCATCAAGATGTGTGCCTTCTTCATCAGGATGCATATTGATGTCTACGTAGGGAGCTGCGCCCGCAAAGTCGATAAAGGCATGACCGCCATGCTGATGCATGATTTTTGCCAGCTCATGATAAGGAGGCTCCACACCGGTAACATTACTGGCGGCTGTAAATGCACCAAACTTAAGATGGCGGCTTTTGTATTTTATTAACTCCTTTTCCAACGCTGCTGGTTGAACAGTGTTGTTTTCGTCCGGTTCAAGAATAACTACATCGCAAATGGTTTCAAGCCAAGAGGTTTGGTTAGAATGGTGCTCCATGTGTGTGATGAAAACCACGGGAATATCCTCTACCTTTAAACAGTTGCCGTCCTTATCCAGACGAGCGCAGGCTTTTAGTCCCAATATCCGTTGAAATTTATTGATCACGGCAGTCATCCCGTTTCCGGCCATGATAAGCACATCGTCGGGTCCGGCATTAACATGCTGTTTAATTTTGTGTTGTGCATAATGGTAAGCTTTGGTCATCAACGTGCCGGTTTCCGAGGTTTCGGTATGGGTGTTTCCAACATAGGGACCAATAATATGAGCAATGCGATCTTCGATGGGTTTATACAACCTTCCACTGGCAACCCAGTCGGCGTATATCATTTTCTGCTTCCCGTAAGGCGTTTCAAAATATTGATCGTTACCAATGGTGTTCTTTCTGAATTTCTCAAAATGCTTTTCCAATTTGCTCATATCAAATCTGTGTTAGTTTAAAACTGCATTGCCGTGTTGAGATTGACAACCTGAAGAAAAAATGGAATGTATAAAAGAGTCAGAATCCGGAATTGCCTGCCGGGTGGAATTTGGCAGCAGGATTTTGATGCTTGTATGGCGGTAACAGTCGGATTCCATTTTATTAATTTGAGGCTCAAAGGTAGAAAAAAAGAGATAATGATACCGACGAATCCGTGAGCTATTTGGTGGAAGTGGCCATAAAGAATGTACACTTTCTTTTTGGTGTATTGCCTCTAAACTTAAATTAGCCGGCTTGAAACCGGAACACAAAACACATAGTTAACAAGTTCTGGGTAAAGGGTGGCGGAAATGCGGTTTAACCCGAAATTACGTCCAGAAAATCTTCTTTCCGGCGGCGAGAAACCTGTAGCTCCGAACCATCTTCCAATATAACCGTTCCGCCATCTCCTTTGATGTATTTTTTCAAAAACGACAGATTAATGATGGCAGACTTATGAATTCTGAAAAAACCTTTCGTGGATAAAATCTCTTCAAACTCTTTTAACGATTTGGATACCATAACCTTTTCGTTTCCGGTAAGGTAAAAAACGGTATAGTTTGAATCGGCTTCGCACCGGATGATGTTTTCAATTTTAATAAACTCAATTCCATTGACCGATGAAAGGGCAATTTTATCAATATGGTTAATATTGTTAAGCAGCAAATCGAGTTTTTGTTTTACCTCAACCAGCGAGTTTTGGCTTTTTACTTTGTCGATGGCACGTTCAAGTTCGAAGGTGTCAACAGGTTTTACAAGGAAATCTATGGCGCTAAACTTAATAGCTGTAATGGCAAAATGGTCGTAGGCCGAAACAAATATTACCTGCAGGTTGGTTCGGTTGATGGCGGCAAGCAGGTCGAATCCGGTTCCGTCCTGCATCTGTACATCTAAAAACAGCAATCCGGGTTTTGTATCGGTAATAAGCTGTTTGCCGGATTCTACTCCGTCAGCTTGTCCAACTACATCAATATCATGAAATTGATTTTTAAGGAGGCTAATCAAATATTCGCGTGCTTTCCGCTCGTCGTCAATAACTACGGCTCTTATCATTATTAAATGCTATTATAGCACAAATGTACATCAAATTTTTTGATGTTAAATGGCCGGCAGAGGGCTTTTACTCTTCTTCAAATGGAATTTTAACAATAACCTTGGTGCCGCATGCTTTTCCGGTTTCATCGTTCAGGTCGATAATCGTAAACCCTGCTTCTTTGTTAATACTCGTTAGTGCTTCAAAGCGTTCCGATGTTACCTGCGTTCCCAGCGATTGATGGTTGGTTGATAATGACTGACGCTTAATCAGCTCCGACTGTTTGCGGCCGATGCCATTATCCTCTATTTCGCATACAAGCAGGTTGCCGGTTTTTGTAAAGGTAAGTTTAATAAACCCTTTTTCTTTTTTATTTTTGAAACCGTGTTTAATGGAATTTTCGATAAACGGTTGAATCAGCATGGGAGAGATATAGGTGTTTTCCAAATCAATGTCTTTATTAACCTTTATCTCAAAATCAAAGCGGTTTTCAAAACGCAGTTTTTCCAATTCGAGGTTTAACTGTAATGCCAGCAATTCATCTTCCAAAGGAATTTCCGATTTTCTTGAATTTTCAAGAATAAGACGCATCAGTTTTGCAAATTTGGTTAAATAACTTTGTGCTTCGGAAATGTTGTTGGTTGCGATAAAACTTCCGATGGAGTTTAATGAATTGAAAATAAAATGGGGATTCATTTGTGAACGTAAAAGACGTTGCTCGATGCTAATGCGGGCTTTTTCCAGCTTTGTTTTTATTTTTAATTCTCGTATTCGATAACGATTAAAAAACAGATAGACTATAAAAAGAAGAATTAAAACCGTAATGATGATAAAATACTTTTGATTTCGCTGCATTTCAATTTCCAGCTCTTTAGCCTTTTTGTCAGCAGTTAACATAGCAATTTCGCGCTCTTTTTGGGCAGTTTTAAATTTTGCTTCCAGTTCATTAATCGTTTTTAAGTTTTTGTCGTTAAAAAGACTGTCGCTTAATACGATAAATTTTTGATGGTAATAATAAATTTGATCGGGATCTTTTGTCAGATATCCGTTTTCGATAAGTCCTTTGTATGCATCAAGAATATTGTTTTTTATCTTCAGTTTCTCTGAAAGTTTTAACCCTTTCAATAAATAGCTTTTTGCTTCATGGAATCTTTTACGTTTGTTGAGTGTTTTGCCGATTTTAATAGTAATCAGCGATGTGTTGAAATCGTCAGGTATCTTTTTACTGATGGCCAATGCGTCGTTGTATAAATGGTATGCTTTATTGTATTCGTTTTTATCAAAGCAGATGTCTCCCATGCTGGTAATGGTAACCAGAAGTGAGTGTTGTTTGTTGTATTTTTTATTTATTGCGTATGACTTTTTGAAATATAACTGAGCGGTGTCGGCCTTGCCTGTTTTTCGATAAACTTCCCCTATATTATTATACACAGAACCTTTCCGCTCTTCTTCATTTAGCTTATCTAAAAGACTTAGTGCCTTTTTGTAAAAAGTCAGTGCCTGATTGTATTTTTTCCAGTCGTAATAGGTAATTCCCATGTTATTGTATGCTAAAAGCATATTTTCGTAATCCTGTTTATTTTCGGCGAAGACCAGATTCTGTTGGTAATACGAAAGAGCTCCTGCATAATCGCCAAGGTGCATTTTTACCACGGCAAGGTTGTTTTGTACAAATACCATTCCGGTGGTATCTTTTATGGTTACAAAGGTGGAGCGCGCCGAATCGAGATAGGGTAGTGCACTATCGTAGTATCCCACCGAAGTGTAATTCATTCCCGTAATGTTGTATGCCATGGCAATGCCTGTCCGGTTTCCAAGCTTTTTGGCCAGTACAAGCGAAAGGTCGGCGTAATATTTTGCCGTATCAAACGATATGCGAGTATAATAATCCGATAATACAATGGATGCCTTTATTAAACTCTTGTCGGGATGCGAAAGTCTGTTCTTGTCAACCAATAATCTTTTTAAACTGTCGGTTTTGTCAGCTTGAAGACAGAGCGGGGCGGTAATTAATAATGCCAACACAGTTAAATAAAGTTTACGCATATTTTTTTGTATTTATTTACCGCTATCATCTATTGCCCGTTAATTTACTATGTCTGCCGTTTACAAACTAAATGCCGCCGTTCAATAATAGTAATTTGTAAAGATTACCTTAATGACTTATTTTTGTCCTAAATAAACAACAAGTCTGTTGGTATTCTTATACAAAGATAAGAAAATACTAAAATAGCCCGGGTTGTTACTTTACTTAAAATAAATACTGTTTACTATGAAAAGAGTTGTCAACGCAAAAAAGTGTCTGTCGTTAATACCGAAGTTTATTACCGCTTTACTACTGTTGGTTTTGTTTCCTGTGCTGCTGTTTGCGCAGGGGTCAGGCGGTGAGAGAATTAATTTAGGGTTGTACGGAGGTGCGAGTAATGATTTAACATACGATACTGCTTACAGGCTTTTTTCGGCTGTTGAATCACCGGGTTCGCTGTTCTATAGCGATGATACCTGTAAAACCTGGACGCAGGCCTTTCCGGTTGATTCGCTCGAATACGACGGTAACCAGCGAGGATGGAGTGGCGGCAGAAGAGTTGTTACCAATCTTGCCGG
Source organism: uncultured Lentimicrobiaceae bacterium (assembly GCA_964551935.1). Lineage (GTDB taxonomy): Bacteria > Bacteroidota > Bacteroidia > Bacteroidales > F082 > B16-G9. The sequence continues at coordinate 9,531 of CAZKGB010000063.1, forward strand.
ATGGGTGGGAGTCCGTACAATGGAAGCGGGCGGCACGTACACTTCTTCGGTAATCTCTTATCTTGATGGTGATAGCGGCAGCTTTCAAACAGCTTTTGACGGTACCGTTTTAAGTAGTATAAATCCGGCCGTTTCGGGTAACAGAGGAGTTACCGCGGTAGGCCTGTCAGATAAATGGTTTTATGTGGGTATGGATAACTACCTGCTGCGCACAAACGATACTTCAACGTACGGCATGCATAATATTTTGTTCGATCTCGATACGGTATCCATTGCCGACAGCTGTACCATGATTCAGTATATTGCCGTTGCCAACACTGCATCAGGGTTTCCTTTGCTAATTGTGACGGTTCCCGACAATACACAACCTCCCCACGGAAAAGGCAAACTGTTGCTGTTCGACGGGGACTATTTTTCGGAAATTGCCCCGCCCACCGATGCAACAGGTGGTGGTTCCACCCTTACCTTCGATTATCAAAAAGTTTGGATTCATCCGGTTGATACTACCCTTGATACTGTTATTGTATCAACTAAAGAGAGGAGTTTAAACACTGTTCGGGTTTATATCTCTTACAACGGCGGAACATCGTGGTCGAACATAACCCCCTCTTCGGGAACCAACTGGCCAATGCAAAATGCCGATTACTATCCGCAATGGGAAGCAACAATGACGGTTAGCCATGGTATGCGCTTGTCGTTTCCCGGAGGAATGTATTCGAGCGATTTAGGAGCTAACTGGACTTCGGGCGTGATGCCGGATAACGCGGTAGCTTTTAGCCCGGATGACCCTGAATTAATGATTGGTTCGAAAAATAAAGGCCCTATGGTTAGTACCGATGCGGGAGGCTCATTTACTAAACCCGATAACGACGGCCAT
>CAZKGB010000064.1:0-10402 GCA_964551935.1 uncultured Lentimicrobiaceae bacterium
GAATGGGATATCGCAGTTTGGGTAAATAGGCCTTGTAATAGCCAACAATTGTATCGGTTAAAGGTTGCAGGTTTTGTTCCATCTGCCGGGCAAGCGGGTTGTCCCACGTGTGAAATTCCGATGCCAGTTTGAGCAGCCACGCCCAACCATAAGTGCGTTCGTAAGTTTTGTTATTTTTCGGTTTAAAATAGGCAACTTCAGCCAGGATTTTCTCTTTGGTGATTTGTTCCGAGAGCAATAGTTTAATACTATCTGTTTTGGGTAAATCAGGAAACTGCTTGATAAGCTTTACCAGCGACCAGTGGCCGTGAACCGACGAATGCCAGTCGAAACAACCGTAAAAGCAAGGGTGCAATACACGGGGTGGTTTCAAATCGGTATCGCTTGTTATTACCTGACTCAGCTTGTTGGGATACTCTTTGTTGATACATTTAAGCGGCAGTGCCGAAAGCTTTACAGCTTCTTTTCGGGTTAAATGAAGCGGTTGAACAGCTGTTTTGTCACCATCCTTTCCGGCAGGTTGGCAGGAAATTAAAACAGTGATTAAAAGAACTAAGAAATGTTTCATAATAGCGATTAAGTTTTGATGCTAAGATAGCATATTTGTTTTGATTTTATGCTTTCAGCTGTTCCTGTTCTTTTCACTATTTTTGCCAAAAAAATTGTCGATGGATAAAAACAAAAAAGAGGGCCGTTACAAGCGACTCTATACACAGATAAAAGATTTGATTGATAAAAGCAGTAATAATTCGCTATCGAACATGGCAACCATCAATGCCGTTTTATATCATAAAATGGATTACTTTTTTTGGATAGGATTTTATCTGCTGCAGGATGGGAAATTGCAGGTAGGCCCCTATCAGGGAGCTTTGGCATGTATCGACCTGGCCCGGGATACCGGCGTTTGTTGGGCAGCCATTAACCAAAATCAACCGGTTGTGGTAGGTGATGTGGAAAAATTTCCGGGGCATATTGCCTGCGATTCACGTTCAAAATCTGAAATTGTAATTCCCTTGAAAGATAACCGCAATAATATAATAGGTGTGATGGATGTTGATAGTACCGATTTAAATGCGTTTGATGAGGTAGACAACAAATGGTTGCAAAAGATTATCGAACTCGTTTAGTTTGATTAACTTTGCCGCTCAATAATACACTATGAACTGGTTATTAAACGTGCTTATCATTTTTGCCCTCGCCGTTCATGTAATTCCACCCGGGTTGCATTTAACGGTTGGCTCAAACAGGTTGCAGGCCATTATGGCTACTGCTATTGTTGCCGTGCTTCAAGTGATGCTGTTTGGTTTTGGCAGGTTGATGGGGGGTACCTTTTTACATCTTGTCGAAGGGATGAAAACAGGCATTCTGTTTTTTACCTTCTTTCTGGTGGGCGTGCGTATGGCTATGGAGGCTTTTAAAATTAGAAAAGGAGATGTGGTCATGAGGCTCGACAATACCAAGCTAATGGTGCTAACGGGCGTGGCTCAGGGTATTGATGCTTTTTTAGTGGGGATGATGTTTTATTTTTTCCCCGAGGTTAAACTTGAAACGATTCTTATCGCCCTGTTTTTGATGGCTTCCTTTTTAATGATGCCCGCCATTTATACCGGAGAAAAAAAAGGGGCATACTCTTTTGCCTCCTTATTGTATTTACTCGGGGCACTCGTGTTTGTTTTTTCGTCCTTATATTTTTTGTTCATAGTGTAAGAGACCGATTATTGAAAAGAAATCTAATTGTTAAATTTTGTAGTATAAAAAAATGAAAAAAGTATTATTATTATCCATTGCCATTTTTGCAGGGCTGATTTCCTATTCACAACCTCCTGCCGGATATTATAGCAGTGCTGAAGGAAAAACGGGTTATGAATTAAAAACGGCACTTTATAATATTATAAAAAACCACCACGATCAGGGATATTCTGCCTTGTGGACTTTTTACCTGACCGGCGATCTGCTTCCTGCCAACCTGACCAACAGCGGAAATTCCACCAACAAAATATGGGATATCTATTCATATAATCCCAATGGTAATAACCCTTACGAATACAATGCCGGATCCGATCAGTGTGGTAATTACAGTGGAGAAGGCTCGTGTTACAACCGCGAACATACTTTTCCGAAAAGTTGGTTTAACAATGCTGCTCCTATGAAAAATGATGTGGTTCATATTTTACCTACTGATGGTTATACCAATGGCCGGAGAAGCAATTGGCCTTACTCGGAAGTTGGGGGTGCCACGTGGACTTCGCAAAACGGAAGCAAACTGGGTAGCAGTAATGTATCAGGGTATTCGGGAACTGCTTTTGAACCGATCGATGAGTTTAAAGGCGATTTGGCACGTGTTTATTTTTACATGGCCACCCGTTACGAAAACGAGATTGGCAGTTGGGAAAATAATTCATCCAATGCTGATGCTGTACTTGACGGAACCAACGACCACGTATTTGAAGATTGGTATCTGAACCTGATGGTAAAATGGAGTAACGAAGATCCGGTAAGTCAAAAGGAGATTGACAGAAACAATAAAATTTACGATTTTCAACAAAACCGCAATCCTTTTGTCGATCATCCCGAGTACATTACACTTATCTGGGTTGACCCGTCTGCCGTAGTAAATCCGCTTGATTTAAAACTGACCATTTATCCTAATCCGGTGGGTAACAGACTTCATGTTAGCTATGCCAACAGCGAAGAGGCTACCTATTTTATTGTTAACATGTCGGGACAGAAAATAAAATCCGGAGTATTGCACACCAACGAAAACAACATCGACGTTGGTAATTATCAAAAAGGACTTTATTTGTTAATTATTGAAACACCCGATGGAAAGTTTATCAAACAGTATAAATTTTTAAAAGCATCATGAGTTTAAAGTCCTACATCAGAATTACCAAGGAGTTTAAGTTTGAAACAGCACACTCGTTGCCGGGTTATGATGGGCTGTGCAAAAATATTCATGGCCATTCGTATGAACTGCTGGTTACGGTTGCCGGATATCCTCTTGAGGAGCCGGGTCATCCCAAGTTGGGCATGGTAATGGATTTTGGCGACCTGAAAAAAATAGTGAGAAAGGAAATTGTAGAGCCTTTCGATCATGCCCTGGTGCTGCGCAGCGATGTGTCCAAAACACTGGTTGCCGAATTAAAAAAGAATTATGAAAAAATTATTTTGCTCGATTATCAGCCTACCAGCGAAATGATGCTTATCGATTTTGCCGAACGGTTAAAGGCTAAACTACCCGAAAATATCGACCTGAAATATTTAATGCTGCGTGAAACAGTAACCTCGTACGCAGAGTGGTTTGCCGACGAAAATTAATCGGGTTTCTGTTTGCTGATAAGCGGCTTTTTTACCGGTTTATAATCAGTTGGCGAGTGTCGGTCCGGCCTTCTTTATCTGTAATCGAAACAGTATAAATGCCGTTTGACAATTTGCCAACAGGAATGGCAACTTTGGTTTGCCCGTTATTAAAATGGAGTCGGTTGTTGGAAATGGTTTTTCCGGTAAAATCGGTAATGGTTAAGGTAATTTCCTGTGCGGTTTTTAACTTAACTGATAATAATGCCTTTTCACTGTTTACAACCGGATTGGGATAAAGATTATTAATTAACCTTGGATTAACTTTTTTAGACGGAATAATAAAGTTGATACCCGAAAGACTTAGCTCAATAATCAGGCTGTCAACCTGCGGGGTTTCTTCATTTAGCTCCACGGCTATTTCAGAAGTGTTTACACCGGTTACTTCAGGAAAAAGTTTGTATTTCTCGAGGTTTAATTCCGAGAAATCAAAATCACCATCAGCACCTGTGTATAGATATGTCATGTTTTTTCCTATTGTATCAAGCAGGTAAAGTGTAATGTTGGCTCCTGAATAGAGGCCATATTTTTTTAGTTCGTTGTCAACTAAAAAAATATTTCCTTTAATGGCGCCGTTGCCTGTTAACACCCCTTCGCCTGATAACAATGAAATATCGTAATCCCAGGAGGTAGAACAAACATGACATAGGTTGGATTGTTGCCATTTTAAAACATCACCGTAATAAGTTGGACACAGTTTGCCATAAAACTCCGACTCCTTATCGGGTTGTGCCTTGATAAGATAATCTCCTTCAGGAAGGTTGTAAAAAATATAGTACCCCAAAGTATCAAACAGAACTGTATCAATAGGGGTGAAGGTGTCGGCCGAATCTTTATAGTATAAAAAAGCTTTACCATAGTCAACAGGAAAGAGATCGGCAAAAACCTGACCACCTATATGATAAAGCGTCTTTTCCCGAATTAAAATCATTTTTGAAAGGGAGTTGGTACTTGAAGTACCGTTCATACTTGATTTGATAATAAGTTTTACCCGATAAATGCCCGGACTTAAATAGGTGTGGTCAGGGTTTTTGTCGTAAGAAACAGTACCGTCGCCAAAACTCCATTGATAGGAAACAATATTTTGCCCCGTTGATAAATTGATAAACCGATAATAATATTTATTACCGCCCTGCTTTTGAACGTATTTAAAGCGCGCTTTTAACTGGTTTGTGTGAAAAGGCATGTTTATCGACAAGTTTACCAAAAGCGACATTTCGGTACATTTAAAAAACCGGTAATAAACAGTTGAATCGACTATTTGTTGGTTTTTGTCGATTGTTGAAATTTTGAGGCTGCCTTTTACAAGGTTGGTTCTAATGGTGTCGTAGTAAAAACCCTCATTATCAGTATAAATCACCTTGTAGTAGCCCAGCCCCCCCATTTTAATGTCAGGTGTGGATATAACTACCTTATGATTAATTATAGCATTACCATACTTTTTATTGATAATTTGTCCGGTAATAATTATGTTGTTTGGTTTGTTTCCTGCAATAACGGTTTCAATAATTGCTGTGAACAACAGAATAGTAAATAGTATAAAATTTCTTTTCAACATTCGTATCCTTCCAAAATTATTTAATTGTGTAAACAAATCCAAATCGTAACCCTATGCCCGAAAGCGGGGTGTTATAAATGTTGCCGCCGTTTATCCCATTTAAATAATAGTTGTATTCGGGCTCAACGGTAACCAGCCATTTTTTTGCAATGACATAATCTATTCCAAAGCCTAATTTCAACCCGTACCGGGGAGATTTTCGTTCAGCCAGATTGTAATTAAGATAGATTATTGTTGTGTTTTCCTTAACGGGATTGTCTCTTTTTTCGGCCAGGATAAAGCTTATCTGAGGGCCGGCGTAAATACTCCATCCAAATTTGTTAACATGGTTGTGATATCCAAAAACCAAGGAAGTTTGTAAATAGAGATACCGGTTGGTTTCTTCCGAAACCGTAAGGTGAAGTATGGAGTCGTAAACATCTCTGGTTTGTGTGTGGTAGACCGGTATAATAGTATTTTCAACGGTATCGAAAGTAACATCAACTACGTCTTCATAGCTTCCTAAATAGTCCCAGCTTAAATAATCGGTTTTTACAAATCCTTTATCGCGGGCATAGCTAATCCCGATTCCGGGACGAATAAACCAGTGGTTATTAATATAGTAGGTTGGTTCAACCCTTAAAGCGTAACTGTTTTGAATGGTTAATGAGTCAAAGGGGTCAAAAATAAATTCCGGTGCAAAATAGAACCCCAAAGCCCATTTACCGTTTTGTTTTTTACCTGTAACAGGTTTGTTGTTGGTGTTAACAGGATAAGGGTTTAACGGTGAAATAATAATGGGGTTGTTGTTTAAAGCAGTTATTGAGATACTTTGAATTTTCTTGATGTAAGCAGATTCCTTTTCCTGATTGATGTTGCTGATTGCAGAAGCCCAATGCGTTTTATTTTTATTTAACGAAACCTTAAAACCGTTGCTCCTTGCTTCGTTTTTACGGTTTGTTGAAGCAGGGATGTTTTGCAAACGTTGATTTGATGCCGAGGCTAAGGCAGGAGCTGTATTTTTGTTGTTATTACTGTTATTATTGTTGCTGCTTTGCGTGTTAATGCTAGCAGGTTGTTCTGTGGTGTTTACTTCCTTATTATAGATGCTCTTATTGCTTTCGCTGTCAATAACCGCTTTTCCATTGGAAGTATTTTGATAGGCTGAAACCACTTTTGGGTGTTTATCTGCCTGAGGTTGCTGTTTAAACAACCAGTATCCACCCAATAGCACAGCTACACCCAGTAACAGAGCAACAACTTTTGCCGCCAGGGTGTTATACCAAACGGTAGCTACTCCGTTGTCTAAAGCAGATTCAATGCCGGCCCAAACACGTTCGGGGGGCTGAGGGGCAAAGTCCTCAAATTTCTGTTTAAACAGGTTGTTGATATTTTCGTTATTGGTCTCCAATGTTTTCTTTTCGTTTAATCATTTCAAGTTTCTTTTGCAACGAGGCTCTGGCTCGTGATAACTGCGATTTCGACGTGTTTTCCGATATTCCCAGTAATTTACCTATCTCTTTGTGGGTGTAACCTTCAATAATATTGAGGTTAAAAACAGCCCGATATCCCGCAGGCAAATCGCTGATTATTTTTAAAAGTTCATTTGCCGACATCTGCTCAACAATGGGAGCGTTAAAGCCTGCGGCAGAGCCTGCATGTTCGATGGGTTTTGTAAAAGAACGCTTTATTCTTCGTTTATAATGATTTATGGCGGTGTTTACCATGGTTCTTCTAACCCATCCTTCAAACGAACCATCACCCCGGTAATCTTTAATATACCGGAAAACCCTGATAAATCCTTCTTGCATTATATCTTCCGCTTCATCGCTATTGGCAGAAAAACGCAAACATACACCAAACATTTTCGGTGCGAAAAACCTGTAAAAAGCCTCTTGAGCTTTTCTGTTGTTTCTTTTTAACGGTTCTATTAACGATTTATCAAATTGCATTTGCAGGGCTGTCTTTTCAGGCTGTCATTAGAACAGCTTGAAAAATAAGCCCGCAAATTAATAAAAACTTAAATAGGTTTTAGAAATTTGACACTAAGGTGTAAAAAATGGTTGCACTATATCAATAGATGGTAAACAAAAGATAAATATTAATGGTGTTACTATTGAGTGCTTTTAATTTTTTGTCAGCTGTATTTGGTTTTCGGAAGTGGCAATAATGCTGGCAATGGTTGTATCGCCTGTAACATTTACAGCTGTGCGAATCATGTCAAGCGGCCTGTCAACAGCAAAGATAAGTGCAATACCTTCGGTAGGAATACCCACAGCGGTAAGCACAATGACCAGCATAACCATGCCTGCACCGGGAACGGCTGCCGAGCCAATGGATGCTAAAGTGGCGGTAAGGATAATGGTTAACTGTTGCCCCATAGAGAGATCCATGCCATATACCTGCGCTAAAAAAACAGCGGCCACCGCCTGGTAAAGACTGGTGCCATCCATGTTAATAGTGGCTCCCAAGGGTAAAACAAAACTGGCAGTTTCGTTAGAAATGCCCAGCTCTTTTTCTGCCGTTTCCATAGTAAGAGGCAGGGTAGCAGCACTCGAGCTGGTTGAAAATGCCAACAGTTGCACCGGTGTAAGCGCTTTGAAAAACTTTTTGTATTTGATTTTTGTAAAAAACCGGATGATAAACGGATAAACGGCAAAAATCATAAAGAGCAGCCCTAAAACTACAGTAAACGAATACATACCCAGGGCGGCAAACAGCGAAACAGTGTCGTTGAGGTTATCGCCGGCAATATCCACTATCAATGCCGCCAACAGGGCGAAAACACCAAAAGGAGCCATCTTCATGATGATGTCTATCATTTTTAAAATAATATGGTTGGCACTATCAATAAAGGCTTTAACCGGTGCTGCTTTTCCTTCCGGAAGCAATATCATGCTAATACCAAATAAAAGGGCAAAAAAGATGACCTTCAGCATTTGTGTGTTATCGGTCATGGCGCCAAAAATATTGGACGGAACCAAATCAACCACAAACTGCAACGGACTATTTTCTTTAACGTCGTTGGCTGCAGCCTCTTTTTGTTTAACATTATCGGCATATTTCTGATTAAACTCCAACACTTTTTCTTCCGGAAATATTTTACCGGGATTGGTAATGTTTACAATAGCCAACCCGATAGAAATGGCAATAACGGTAGTAAGAATATACAGCAAGATGGTTCGTAACCCCATGCGCGAAAGCTTGGAAACATCTTTCAGGTTAGTGATTCCGCTAATAAGCGAAACCAACACTAAGGGTACGGCAATAAGTTTTAACAAGTTAATGAAAATGGTTCCCCAGGGCTTTATGTAAAATGTGGTAAACTCAACCCAGCCGGCTTTAACGGCTATCAATCCCCAAACAATACCGATTACCATTCCAATTAATATCTGCCAGTGGAAAGCGATTTTTTTCATACCAATTAATGCTTAAAATTTTTTATTGTAGTGATATCATTTGCCCACAAAAGTCAAACATACACAATTTTTCTTTCCTTTTTTAAAAAGGCTGTTTATAAGTAGAAAATGCTTTACTTTTGTTTTCAGGGAATTTAAAACAACAATTATGTCAAAACCAAAAAAAATAGGTATTCTTACTGCCGGAGGTGATTGTCCGGGATTAAATGCTGCTATCAGGGGAGTAGGAAAAACAGCCATTGTTAAATACAATATGGAAGTGGTTGGTGTTTCGGCCGGATTTCTGGGTCTTCTTCAAAAAGATTTTATTCCTTTGGATGAGGCTTCCCTGTCGGGGATTTTAACGGTTGGTGGAACTATTTTAGGAACTTCTCGCGAGAAACCTTTTAAAAAGAAATCGTACCTGTCGGTTGATAAGCCGAAAATAATTAAAGAAAACTATGAGAAAATAGGGTTAGATGCGCTGGTTTGCATTGGGGGGAACGGAACCATGAAAACGGCGTATGGCTTGTCGGAGCAAGGGATGAATGTAATTGGTATTCCTAAAACCATTGACAACGATGTTTGGGGTACTGATCAGACTTTTGGTTTCGACTCCGCTTTAAATATTGCAACCGACGCTATCGACCGACTTCATTCTACCGCTAACTCGCACAAGCGTATTATGGTTATCGAGGTCATGGGGCATCATGCCGGATGGTTAACTTTGTATGCCGGGATGGCCGGGGGAGGCGATGTTATTTTAATTCCTGAGTTGGAGTACGATTTGGGAACCATCATGAAATACTTAAAAGTGCGGGCTAAAAAGAAAAAGCCCTACTCCATTATTGTGGTTGCCGAAGGAATTAAAAAACCAAAAAAATATTCATCCGCCGCCGAATACATTGCCGACTGTATTGAAACGGAAGCGGGTATCGAAACTCGTAAAACCATTTTAGGCTATATCCAGCGGGGAGGCAGCCCCACACCTTTCGATCGACTATTGGCCACCGGTTACGGCGCCGAAGCAGTGGAATTAATTGCCAACAACGATTTTGGTAAAATGGTGGTTAAAAAAGGGGAGCGCATCGAATCGATTCCGTTAAAAGAAACCAGCGGACGACTGCGTGTTTTGCCTTTAAACCATCCCTTAATTGAAAAAGCCAGGGGGTTGGATATCTGTTTGGGAAAAAAAGAATAGGTAATTTGTAAGGTTGATGGAGTGATGGAGCGGACACTAAGCGAATCCTGAGCTCGTCGAAGGATGTCGAAATGGGAGTCGAGACCCGTCCGAACGTATGTTCATCCGGGCGGAAGTCTCCTAATTATTATTGGGAGACGCTTTCATTACGATTGGCGTGCCTAACCTGTCAGGTCAGTAAGGCCATGTGAGACTTGACCTGACAGGTTGTTTCGCACTTTAGCGGTAAAATTTAGCCTGAAGGGCTCTTGTAAACCTTACTTTTTTAAATAGCCGACTCAAACTGCTTTAAAAAACGCATATCGTTTTCGAAGAAAAGCCGTAAATCGTTGATGCGATATTTTAACATGGTGATACGTTCGATGCCCATTCCGAAGGCAAATCCGGTATATTTTTTACTGTCGATGTTGCAGTTGTCCAACACATTCGGGTCAACCATACCGCAACCGAGGATTTCGACCCAGCCGGTATATTTACAAACATTACACCCTTTGCCTCCACAAATATTACACGACACATCCATTTCGGCCGATGGTTCGGTAAACGGGAAGTAGGAGGGACGGAAACGAATTTTAGTGTGCTCGCCAAAAAGCTCACGGGCAAAATAAAAGAGTGTTTGTTTCAGGTCGGCGAACGAAACATCCGTATCCACGTAAAGTCCTTCTACCTGATGAAAGATACAGTGGGCACGAGCCGAGATGGCTTCGTTACGGAAAACCCTGCCGGGTGAGATGGTACGCAACGGTGGCTGCGCGTTTTCCATCACCCGAACCTGCACCGACGAGGTGTGAGTTCGTAAAGCAATGTCAGGATCCTTTTCAATAAAAAAGGTGTCCTGCATATCACGAGCCGGGTGGTCGGGCGGAAAATTAAGCGCGGTAAAGTTGTGGAAATCATCTTCAATTTCGG
>CAZKGB010000065.1:0-10213 GCA_964551935.1 uncultured Lentimicrobiaceae bacterium
CAGTTCTTTTTTTGTGACTTTATCTCAACTTTCGCAAGCTGACAGATATAGGAAAATAGCGGCAAAATTAACGGCTTGCTAACATTGAGCAACTTTACTATTCCGGTTTCTTTGCTCCGGCAGGCTATACGTACTTAAATTCCAAGGCTTTTTCACCTGTCAGTACCGGTTCATCTTTGCTTTGAATCAACCCGGTTAGCTCAACTTTGTAAAAGGTGTTTGTTTTAAGATTGGTTTCCCGAATAACCACCGGGATATAATTTTCGCCATAGCCTGTGGCAAATCCCTCCTCGTTGATGCGCTCAACCAATACGATTTGTGTTTTACCAACAAAGCTTTGGCGATATTTTTCCCGCATCTTTTCCGAAAGTTTCCTGACTCTTTCGCTGCGTTCGGTTTTAATGTCGCCATGAATCTGGTTTGGCAGCCTCTCGGCACGGGTTCCTTTGCGAACAGAATATTTAAAAGTGTGAATATGCCCGAAGTTTATTCGTTCCGACATGGCTAAGGTATCCTCAAAATCCTGCTCGGATTCGTCGGGAAAGCCAACAATAATATCGGTAGTAACATTAAAAGAGGGAACCTCTTCGCGTAATTTGGTAGTCATCGACTCGAAAAGTGCACCGGTGTACATGCGGCGCATCTTTTTTAAAATGGTTTCGGAACCACTCTGTAAGCAGAGGTGCATGTGGGGCGTAAGCTTGGGATGATGAAACAGCTTGAAAAAACTCTCGGTAAAGCCGTCGGGTTCCATGCTTGAAATACGAACCCTGAAATTTCCCGGGATGGCTAAAATTTGATTTACCAACTCCTCAAAATCGACATCGTCACTTTTGTAAGTGCCCAGGTTAACGCCTGTAAGGACAACCTCTTTAAAACCGTAGCTTACAACCTTACGAATGTTTTCCAGCACTTCTGCTACCGGACGGCTGATGGCCCGGCCACGTACCTTGGGAATAATACAGTAGGTGCAAAAATTATTACAACCATCCTGAATTTTAATCATAGCCCGGGTGTGGGCTGTGGTTTTGGCAGGTTCATAGTTAAAGACATCTTTTTCAAAAAGGTCGGGATCGGCGGTTTCGCCGGCAAAATGCGCTTCCACCAACTCAACAATGGAGGTTTTGTGGTCGTTATCCACCACGTAATCTGCCTTGTTGCTCTCCTGTAATTGTTCCTTGTAGTTGGTGGCCATGCAGCCGGTAATAATTTTTACCGAGTCATCGTGAAGCCGTTTGGTACGGTTCATCACCCTTTTCGATTTTTGGTCGCTTTGGTTGGTAACCGTGCAGGTGTTGATAATATAAACATCAGCTTGTGCATCCATATCGTCGGTTACCTCGTAACCTCTGGCAGCAAATTCCGACATCAGCGAATCGGTTTCAAACAGGTTTAGCCGGCAGCCCAGCGTTTTAAAAGCAATTTTTGTCATGCGTTAATAAATTTCTAACTCAGCATTACTCCTTCGGTTGAGAAAGGAGCCGCAGAGGTAATTTTTACCTTTACATATTGTCCAATCAAATCATCGTTTTCCGAAGCAAACCTGACAATAATTTTCCCCTCGGTTAGTGCCGACAGGTAACCCTCTTTGCGATCTTTTCCGCGCACCAGCACTTTAAAGGTTTTGCCAATAATTCCCTGGTTGTATTCTAACGAGTGTTTCATCAGCTCATCCGTTAGCTTGTGGTAGCGCTCTTTTTTAACCTGCACCGGGATATCATCGGGCCATTCGTGGCTGGCAGCTCCCGGACGAGGCGAATACTGCGCGATGTAAGCCATGTTGTACTTAAACTCCTCCATGGCTTTCCGGGTATTTTCAAACTCTTCCTCCGTTTCGCCTGTAAAACCGACAATAATATCGGTAAACAAAGTAGCCTCCGGAATCAACCTTCTGATTGTTTGAACAATATGGCGGTATTGTGCCAAATCGTGGCTGCGGTTCATCCGTTTTAGCATGGCATCGTCGCCCGACTGTACCGGAAGATGAATCTGTTTTGCCAGACATTGGTATTGAGAAATCACTTCGATTACCTCATCGGTCATATCCTGCGGGTGGGGTGAAGTAAAATAGAGCCAAAAGTCGTTGGGACTGTTGTTTCCGATTTCCCCAATCCTGCGAAGCAGCTCCGGAAAGCTTATCTCGTTTCCTTTTTTATCCAGCCCGTACGAATTTACGTTTTGTCCTAACAGCGTAATGGATTTAAACCCGGTATCCACCAGATTCTGCACCTCACGAAGAATATCTTCCGAAGACCTGGAAACTTCTCGTCCGCGGGTATAGGGAACCGCACAATAGGTGCAAAATTTATTGCAGCCGTTTTGGATGGGTACGTAAGCTTCAAAACCGGAACCGTACTTTGGTTTAATATGCCAAAACTCCTCAATGCCTTTGTCAGGTCGCGGCAGTACCTTTTTCTTTTTTTCTGCGGGTGGTTTTACCTCTTTTAAAGGTATCGAAGAAGCCTTCTTTTCAGGTTCTTCTTTGGGAAGGTTCAGTATTGTTTCAAACTCTTTGTCAAGAGTTTGGGTTCCTGCCGGTGTAACCACGCCATACTGGCGAATCATGTCGGGCAAATCGGGAAGTTCGCTCATGGTAAATACCAGGTCGAACATTTTCAAAAACTTTTGCTTGTCAGCAGGCAAAACGCAACCGGTAACAAAAGTGAGCATATTTCTTTCGTTCTTCAGTTTGTTCCACTTCCTGATTCGTGTATAAACCTTGTCGATGGCTTTTTGCCGTACCGAACAGGCAATGATGCCCACGATATTTGCCTCGTTTTCATCTTCCGTGGCCTCATAACCCAATCCTTCCAGCACCTTTTGCACCCGCTCACCATCCGAAATATTCATTTGGCATCCCAGTTGCAATATATAGTATTTCATGCGTAACGTCGTTTTATAAATTCATTTTCAAACACTTGAAAGATATCTATGTATGTTTGAGCAGGCAAAAATAGGTAATTCATATTGTTTAGAATAATTTCAAATTGAATATTACAATTTTTTATACTTTTACCTACATAATAAAAGGTCTCAACTATGAGTGATAAAAACAACGATTTAGAAAGCTTATCCAGATTAAGGGAAATTATTTTTGGTGAGCAAATGTCAAAGCTGGAAGAGGAGATCAAAAGCCTCTCTTCCGATAGCAGAGTTAACTTTGAGAGACTTTCCAATGAGTTTAAACGTTTGTTGGAGGATAAAGAGGCTCACTTTAATGAGCAGTTGAAAGAGCAAAAGGAGGCTTTTGAAATGCAATTGCATCAGCTTGATAAAGCAAAAGCCGATAGCAAAAAGCTGGCAGAACTACTTCGAAATCTGGCTGACTCATTTGACAGTCAAGACTAACTTTTTATATTCATTTTATGAGTGATAAAGACTTTATAAACGTACTCACGAAAGCTCAATTATCTGAACTGCGAAGAATAATTACCGGACTGGATGAAGAGGATTTATCGAGGCTGAACAACCTGATTAAAGACCCGGATGCCTTTTCCGACCACATCGTGGAGTTTCTGCCCCTCTCCATTAAAAAACTTATTTCTACCAACCAGGTATCTCTTGACGAGATAACACCTTTTATCGAACAGGCCATACAAGCAAGTATTAAAGCCAATCCGCAAAAGTTTGCCAACATCCTTTATCCGATAATGATCCCTGCCATCAGGAAAGCTGTGGCAGAGGATATTAAACGTATGCTTGACAGTGTCAGCTCATCGGTTGATAACAGTTTTTCCGTAAAACGAATCGGATGGCGACTTCAGTCTGTCTTTTCAGGAAAAAGTTACGGCGAAATTGTTTTGTCGCACGCCTTTATCTATCGTGTTCGTGAAGTTTTTCTTATTCATACCGAAACCGGTTTGCTTCTTTCGGATGTAACCGACGAAAGAGGTGGCTTGTCGAACAATGCCGACATGGTTTCGTCGATGCTGACGGCAATCAAGGATTTTGCCCAAGACTCGCTAAATGTTGACCGCTCTAAAAGTGACCTGAACACCATCCAGATGGGTGAATATACTATTTGGATTGAACCGGGCCCCTATGCCATTGTTGCTGCCATTATTGAAGGGCGTGCACCCGAGGAGTTAAAAATTGTGCTCAAAGAAGCCATTGAGGCGGTTCATGTAAACTTCGATTTTGAACTTAAATCGTTTGATGGTGAAACTGATAGCTTTATTAAGAGTAAACGCTTTTTGCAATCGTGTATCAGAGCGCAGGAAAAGGAGCAGAAAAAAAAGAAACCTGTCGCTTCCATTTTGATTTTATTAATCCTGCTGGGAGCACTTGGCTACTGGATATACACCTCCATCGACAACAACATCCGGTTTAATCGCTTTACCGAATACCTCGAAAACCAACCGGGTGTGGTTATTAATAAATTGACAAAACAAAATGGCCGGCGTATTGTTTCAGGACTGAAAGATCCTCTGGCAGAAAACCCGTACAACTACTCCGGACAGTTTGGCTTTGACTCTTCCAACCTGCAACTTAAGTTTAAATCATACATTTCGCTGGATGAGGCCATAGTTTATAAAAGAGTCGTTGCTTTGTTGCAACCCTTTAAAAATGAGGGGGTAAACCTGACTAAAGGAGTAGCTTATTTAAAAGGTAGATTTACTCAAGCAGAAGCCGATTCCATTGAAAGGATGCTTTTGCATCTTCCGGGGGTTACAGGGGTTAATTTCGATAGCATCGTAAAACCTGTTAGCATTGTCAAACCTGTTCATAAAAAGAGGGCTGTAAAGAGGGCTATAAAGAAAGATGTGCTGGATATCGAAAAGTACTACTTTGTTTTCAATTACAACTCTTTCGAGTTGGATTCGGCTCAAAACATAAAATTCAGTAAATTAATAGCTCATATTAAAAGCGTTTATGATTTCAATTTTGAAAACGATTCGGTACCGGTAATTGTTGTTATTGGCCATACAAGCCGAGCCGGCAATGCTGTTGCCAACAAGATTGTTGCCTTTAACAGGGCCAAGCATTTTATCGAGCGAATGATTGCGTCGGGAATTCCTATGGAAACGCTGGTTCCCACGGTTAGCTTTAGGGAGGAAGGGGAGGATGCTTATCCGCTACGGTCGGTATCATTTAAAGTTAAATTTGTTAAACCGGAAGAGTTATGATTAAAAAGAAAATATGTATGCTTGGAGCTTTTGCCGTGGGTAAAACAAGTCTGGTTCAGCGTTTTGTAAATAGTATCTTTTCCGAAAAATATCAAACAACCATTGGCGTAAAAATCGATCAAAAGCTGGTGCGTGTTGGAGATAAAGAGGTTAATTTAATGCTTTGGGATATTCATGGTGAAGATAATTTTCAGAAAGTAAAACCCTCCTACATAATGGGTGCTTCCGGCTATTTTGTGGTTGTGGATGTTACCCGGGAGGAGACCGTTGAGGTTGGGTTGAGTCTCCAAAAAATGGCTGACCGGATGAGTAAAGGAGCCCCTTTTATTGTGCTTATGAACAAAACCGATTTACCGCCATCGGAATGGTACATTAGTGAAGATACCATAGCCAAATTAAAAAGTAGCGGCCTTGAAGTAATTCTTACCAGTGCGAAAGAGGGTACGGGTGTGGAAGAGGCTTTTAAACGATTAACCGAGTTGATGATTAATAAATAGACTGCCATGCTCAAAAAATTGCCCCTAAATGTTGTTGAATATCTGGTAGATAAGATTCCGCCCTATACCGGTTTGCTTATGATAAAAGTTGACAGCAGGGGTGTTGTTCAGAATTGGAAAGGAAACCCTGAAGAGTATCTTCGAGATAAACTGATAAAAAATGAAAGCATCGAAGAAATTGTGCCGGCGCTTAATGGCGTTTGTCCCTTCGAAGAAGGAACTGTTAAGTTAACGAAGATTCAACTCAAGGATAAATATTGCGACATTCATGTAGTTAAGGAAAACGGACACTATTGGATAATTTTTATTGATCAGACCCGGGAGGTTGACAGCCTTAAAAGCTTGCTGCAAAATATGAATGAACAGCAGCTGAAGGGTAAAACCGGAAGTGCATTAAATCAGGAGGATATACCTTTTTTGCATCTTGATAAACTCAACTTTGCCACCTTTTTACGAAATGATGACGGCTCTTTTAGCCTTCAGCCCAACATCCCGTCGTGGATTGTAAAACATCCTCTTTTTGATGAGGAGGGGGATGAACTGGATCCTGTTTCTGCATTTCCGTTTCTTGAAATCTTTATACTTGAAGTGGAGGAATTCTGGCGAGAAAATAGAGAGAGCTATGTTGTTTCGGAAACCTGGAGCGAAACGTTTGCCGGAAAAGATCACTATTTAAGAGCCTACGCCAGAAACTTCAACCATAAAAACTATCTGTTCCTTAAATCGTTTATCCGCGAAGGCGTTGAAGAACAGAATCTGTTACAGGCATTTCGCGATAGCACCCTGGCCTTCGATAAACTGGCAAAGGCTGAAAAAAAACTGAAAGAACTTTTGGTTTACAAAAATAAGTTTAACTCAATTATATCGCACGATTTAAGAGCACCCATAGCCGCCGTGCTTGGGGTGGTAAATGTTTTAACCACTGACGAAGAGGAGCTTGGTAAGCTTAATGAAGATTATCAGGAACTTATTTATGGCATTAAGGATGAGATGAACCGGCTTCTCGATTACAATAACAAACTATACCATTGGGCCAACCTTGAACTTGGTAATTTTAAGTTGGAGTTTGAAGATATCGAGCTTTCCGAGGTGATTAAAGTGGCAGCGGTAACAGCTCGTGAAAAATGTAACGAGAAAAATATTCAACTTAATGTTGAGGTGGATGATAACTTAAAGGTGCGTATTGATAAAACGCTGTTTCTGCAAGCGTTAAATAACCTGCTTTCCAATGCCATTAAATTTACCCCGATGGGAAACTCCATTTCAATGACGGCGAAAAAAGAGGGTAATATTGCCATTGTTTCGGTTGCCGACACGGGCGTTGGCATGAATGAACGAATGGTAGAAAATCTTTTTGAAGAGTCGGACAGTAGCACAACACTAGGTACTTCAGGTGAAAAGGGAACCGGTCTTGGGTTGGGAATTATTAAAAAAATTATTGACGCTCATAAATTTGGAATTGGCGTACTATCGGAACCGGGAAACGGAACCACCTTTACCATCAGAATACCGGAATCAAATCTGGTGTAAAAAATGAACCGGCAAATAGTCAGACTGGCTTTACCCAACATTATCACTAACATTACGGTTCCTCTTTTGGGTATTGTTGACCTGGCTCTGATGGGACATCTCGACAACCCCGTTTATATTGGGGCTATTGCCCTCGGCAGCACCATTTTTAATATTATTTATTCCGGCTTTTCTTTTTTAAGGATGGGAAGCAGCGGTATGACATCGCAGGCTTATGGTGCTAATAAAAGGGAGGATGTGTCGCTGGTATTGCAACGTTCGCTGTTGCTGGGTTTGGGACTGGCAATTCTCCTTATTCTTTTTCAGTACCCTGTTCAATGGGTTGCTTTAAAACTGCTGGATGGAAGCCCTGAGGTTAAGCTGTTGGCACGTCAATATTTTTACATTCGGATTTTGGCGGCTCCGGCAACATTGGGGTTGTATGCTTTTTACGGCTGGTATTTGGGAGTTCAAAACGCCATTATCCCCATGATTCTGGCTATCGTGGTTAACGTGGTAAATATTGCCTTGAACTTTTTATTTGTCCGTTGGTTTGGAATGAGATCGGATGGTGTGGCCTGGGCCAGTGTGATTGCCCAGTATAGCGGTCTGTTGCTGGCGGGAGTTTTTTTTCTCATCAGGTACAAACGGTACCATATCCGTTTTCCGTTTAAACAAATTGTTGAAACGCGGGCTGTCAAACGGTTTTTTGGCGTGAACAGCGATATCTTTATACGAACCGTTATGCTGTGGTTTGTGCTTGCCTTTTTTACCAGCCGCTCTGCCAAATCGGGCGATACTATACTGGCGGTAAACACGCTCTTGTTTCAACTGTTCTATTTCTTTAGCTATTTTGCCGACGGGTTTGCCTATGCGGCCGAAGCCCTTACCGGCAAAGCCAAGGGCGCTCGTAAGTTGGACGAAATGAAAGAGGTTGTTATAGGTGTTTTTCGCTGGGGATGGGTAATTGCCCTGGCTTTTACCGTTATTTACGCTTTTGGTTTAAATCCGATTATGAGAATATTGTCCGACAATTCCCTTATTCTCAACATGGCTAAACCCTATTACGTTTGGATTATCATAATCCCTTTCATCAGTATTGCCGCTTTTAACTGGGATGGAATCTTTATCGGGGCCACGGCCTCGCGTGCCATGCGAAACGTCAGCATCATTGTTTCGCTGCTGGTATTTTTACCGGCTTATTATCTTACTCGCTCGGTATGGGGTAATCACGGACTTTGGTTTGCTTTCGATCTGTTTATGCTTGCCAGGGGTTTTGGCATGTGGTTTTATGCAAAGAGAGGGGTATTACAAAAAGGAGTTGTTTAAATTTTACTCAATGCCGCCAGTACAGGCTCTTTTTCAGGGTCATCCATGCACAGTTGTACTTTCTTTTGAAAATGGTAGCAGGTCATTTGGCGGATGTTCATCTTCTTGCTAATTTGATGCGAAGAGAACCCGGGAAGCTTGCACACGAGCAAAGCCATCTCAAACGCCTGTATCATGGGAATCTTACAGCGATGAAAGGCCGTGTTTGCCGTGGCCGACTCCTCTTTCTTGCATCGGGTACATCTTCTCGAATAGGGCGTTTTGCCTTTGCAATAATTGGTGTGGCCGCATTTTTTGCAAATAAACCCATCCTTCCATTTTAAGTCAGCCAAAAACTTTAAACAAGCCTCTTCATCCTTAAAACGCTTTCGAAGGTTTAAAACCAAATCCTCATATTCTACTTTGATCTCCGACATCGAAATTTTTTAGCAAAAATAGATAAAATACCATAGTGATATTAAAGCGCTATAATGAAATAATATGTATCTTTGCCGTCGTTTTAAAGCAGAAATTAAACAAACAACTCAAAATGAAGAAATTAAGTATAATTATGATTCTCTTTTTTGCTGCCAATTTAATGGCTTGTTCAAACAGCGAAGGAAGCGAAAAGGAGAAGAATCAAGCTAAAGCAGAAATATCAAAAGATAACAAAACCACCTCAAATGCTGCACCTGAGCATCTTACTTACGATGCCTTCTTAAAGAAAGTGTGGAACTTTGAAGCCAATCCTCAGGAGTGGGTTTACGAAGGCGATGTTCCTTGTGTGATTGATTTTTATGCCGACTGGTGTCGCCCCTGTAAGAGAGTAGCTCCTATCATGGATGAGCTGGCTAAAGAGTTTGACGGAAAGCTTAAGGTTTATAAAATTAATGTGGACAACGAAAAGCAGCTTGCCTCTGTTTTCAGGGTAAGAAGCATCCCTTCGGTACTCTTTATCCCAAAAAAAGGAAAACCTCAAATGCAAACCGGTGCCATGCCCCGCGATGCCTATTTTAAAGTTGTAAAAGAACAATTGCTTGGTGAAAAAAGCAATAAATAATAATAGTAAATAACCAAATTACAGATAACAAATATTAGAAATGGAACATTTAACCAAACAAACATTTTTTGAAAAGGTATTCAATTACGAAAAAAACCAGGAATGGAAATTTGAAGGTGAATTACCTTGTATTATTGACTTTTACGCTGATTGGTGTCAGCCTTGTAAAATTGTAGCTCCTATTTTGGAAGAACTTGCCGGCGAGTACGAAGGTAAAATCAACATCTACAAAATCGACACTGAAGCTGAAGTTGAGCTGGCAGGTGCCTTTGGTATCAAAAGTATCCCATCCATGCTGTTTTGTCCCAAAGACGGACAACCACAGATGGCAGTAGGTGCTTTGCCTAAAGAAACACTTATTCAGGCTATCAACGACGTGTTGCTAAAATAGGCAACCTCAATAGTTAAAAAAGAAGGCTGTGGTTATTAATCACGGCCTTTTTTTATTTTTGCAAACCATGAAAGCCGAACATCATAATACGCTTTTGCTGCCCACCTCCTTTTTGGGGCCGGTTGAATATTTTTATTACCTGAATCGGGCAGCAAACGTAATGATAGAGCAACATGAATCCTGGCCTAAACAAACTTACCGCAACCGAACGGTAATTGTTACCGATAAAGGAATTCTGCCGCTGATTGTCCCCGTTACCAAAGTGGATGGCAACCATACCAAAACTAAGGACATTACTGTTTTGTTTCGCGAAAATTGGCCG
>CAZKGB010000066.1:0-10112 GCA_964551935.1 uncultured Lentimicrobiaceae bacterium
GTTACGACCAATTGTTTTAATATTGTAATAATTTCCAGCGGCAGTAACAGTAATCTTATCGGTAATATCGGTTGAGCCACTAAGGTTTACAATATTTTTATTAATACTACTGTTTGGCATGATACCACCCATATCAGTATTGGTATAGGCGAGGCGGAATGTTGAATGCTCGCTTCCGGAAGTAACTGCCAGACTATTTGTTATGGTATGACCTGTTTCAAAGAAATAGTCAGGGCCATTGGCTCCCATAACATAAGGGGTTTTTTTCATATATGTAGGTAATCCAGGGTAGAAAGATTCCCACTGAAAAGCCATCAAGTTAGGATCAAAATGCGAACCCATTGAGGCATCCTCGGTAGTTGGTGTTACATAGTCAAGGGTACCATCACCGTCAAAATCGTAATGATAAAGACCCGGATAATCTGAAGGTTGACCGTCTCCTAAAGGACCACTATAATAAGGGCCATAACCCTGTCCATAGTTTTTCTGATATTCAGGGAAGGTACTTTTATCCATTGAATGCCACATGGTGCTGTTATTAAATTCAACGGAGAAATTCTTTTTCATATCACCTTTTTTCTTACTTCCCTTTTTAGTGGTAATAAGAATAACGCCATTGGCTGCTCTTGATCCGTAAAGTGCAGTAGCGGCACCACCTTTAAGTACTGATACACTTTCGATATCAGACGGGTTGATGTCGTTAACAGGGCTACCATAGTCGTAACCACTACGGCCGGTTGCCTGATAGGCATCATTAGCGTTTACATTTACAATCGGAATACCATCAACAACAAAAAGAGCCTGGTTGTTTCCTGTTAAAGAGGTAGCACCCCTGATAACAACATTGGATCCACCGCCCATGTTAGTGTTATTGGTGATATTTACACCGGCTACTTTACCTGAAATGGCGTTGATAACATTATCGCTTTTACCACGAGTAAGTTCTTCACCATTTACCTCCTGTACTGCATATCCCAGAGATTTTTTCTCACGGGAAATACCCAAAGCAGTTACAACCACTTCTTCCATCTGCATAACATCAGGTTCCATGGTTACATTAACTTCTGTTTGACCGCTCAATGCAATCTCCACAGTTTTCAATCCCACGTAAGAAAACTGAAGTGTTTTATACTCCGGTTTAACCTCGAGGGAAAATTTTCCATCCAAGTCGGTAGTTGTACCAACTGTTGTCCCCTTCACGGCAACGGTAACTCCGGGGATGCTTTGACCGTCCTCTGAACTTACAACAGTACCATGAATGGTTTTTGTTTGAGCGTTTGCCCAATTCATGCCAACAAATAGAATAAATGCCAGCAGAAAAGTAATTTTTCTCATAATGTTAATTTTTTGTTAAAAATTATTAAGCAAAAATATTGTTTTTTTAATAGGGAAACAAAAAATAGGCTCAAATTTACACTTAAATTTTTATTACCCCTTTAAATCATTGTTTGAAAACAAAACCACAAAGGCCATTGCACAACTGCAATGGCCTTTGTGGTTTTATTTGGTGATGATTAACTATTGATCCCACCAAATGTGGTCCCAGATAGTTACGTCAGCAGGAGTATTAGGATTATAGGTAATCGGGTCGGTTGCGTAAGGAAATCTTCTGGGGATTTCTTTACCGGCAGCAGCCGGATTGGGAGTAAGAGCAGGAAATCCTGTTCTTCTCCAATCATTATAAGCTTCGAAATTATACATCAAAGCGACCCATTTTTCGGTCATAATTCTTTCATACAGGTCATTTCCGGTTAGGGCATCCACTTCAGTGCTAAAAGCAGTAAACCAATCGCCATCATACACACCATATTCATTTAACGAAGCTGCAACAGCGGCTTTTAAAGCTGCCTGAGCACCGGCATCATCTCCGGTTTTAGCTTTACATTCTGCTTCCATAAATTTAACTTCGGTAAAGGTAATAATAGGGGTTTTTGTATCACTTGAAGCGATTCCCGCACCGGGTTCGGAAGCACCATCCAACGGAACACCGGCAGGAGCACCTACATAAGATCCGGGAGGATAAGTAACCCCGTCAACAACCAGGGTATCGCCAATCGGATTGGCGTAAGCGCCTAAACGCGGGTCGTTGGTGTTTTTCAAACGATCGATCATCACATCACTTACACGAACATCGCCACGATCCTGCATAAAGAGGAAAAGAGGGTTGGCATTGTTGCTGTTGCCTGATGAGTAGTAATAATATGCACTTCCACTGGCAGTTGTCATGGCATTATCCAAATAACCTAATGCGGTGGCGTAAGCATCGCCACTAATTTTGGAAAGGTGTAAAGCATAACGTGCTTTTAATGCATAAGCTGCTGCTATCCAGTTGTCGGTATTTCCACCAAAAATAATATCTCCATCCAAAGCAAAAACATCGTCGGCTGCAGGATTCTTTAACAAGGTAATGGCTTCATCCAGTAAAGATTGAATACCTAAATAAATATCTTGTTGTGAATCAAATTTTGGAGTTGTATTTTCTCCTCCCTGAAGAGCTTCAGAAAATGGAATATCACCCCATAAATCAGAAGCGTAACCGTAAGTAGCAGCTGTAATAATTTTAGCTACTGCTTCATATTGGGTTGATTTTGTTTCAGGGGTTTGTGCCATATTAATTAATTGCTTGGCATCCATTAATACACCTGCGTAAACATCACCCCAGGTATTGTTTGCATCGCCGGCGCGGAAGCTATAAGCACCTTCGGCTTGCGACTGACGCGAAATACCTGTTAATTGTTGAACCCATAATGAAAGGGTTCGTTCACCATCGTTACCTTGTACCACATTGTAAGCAAATCGGGCTTCAATAGTGGGTAACAATAAATCCATCGGCACTACAGTAGGTGCATCAGGATTAATATTCATATCCGGGTCAATCCACTTATTACATGACGACAAGAGCGCAACAAGTAAAATGAACAAACCGGCTTTTGATAAAATATTTTGTTTCATGATTTTATACTTTTTTTCGTTTTTATTAATTCTGTTTGGATTATATTAAAATTCAAAACGAACACCAATTAAATAGGATTTGGTTCCGGGCATATCAAAATATTCCATGCCTTGTGCGTTAGATGCGCCTAATAAACTTGTTTCAGGGTCAACACCTGTATAAGGGGTATTTAACCACAAGTTTTTAGCGGTAAAATAGAGTTCGAGATTTTTAACAAAGCTGTCTTTTAACATATCGTTAAAATTGTATGACAGTGTTAAATCGCGTAAACGAATCCAGCTTGCATCTTCCAGATAATCAATGGTAGGTCCTGTAAATCCACTACCTTCACCATTTGTACGCCAGTTTTGATCAAGTTTAACGGCAATATCGTTAACAGGATTTCCATCGTTGGCAACCAGGTTACCATCGGAATCCCAGTGGGCTTTAACTCCTTCAAACACATAATCATCATCTCTGTTTTCAGTATCTGCATGAGCACCGAAAAAGTATAGGGCACCTCTGGTTCCATTCCACATCATGTTTCCATCACGGAAATCAAGCAGGGCATAAACGCTAAAATTGTAAATTTGGAATGTATTGGCGAGGCCCATTGTCCAGTCGGGATTAACTTTACCAAGTGCTTTCATGGTATAGTCTCCAACAGGATAACCTGTATTTTCATCAATTAAAACATTACCATTGGCATCACGAGTCCAGTCGTAACCATAAATGGTACGATATTCTTCACCGGCAACGGCGCGAATTTGAGGATCTGTAAATCCGCCAAGGAATACAGCATCTACGTTATCAGCCAATGACTCAACAACGTTTTTAATTCTTGAAAAGTTAACGTCAATATTCCATGTAAAAGCTTTTGTTTTTACCGGTGAACCGTAGGCATGAATTTCAAAACCTTTTGAAGACATTGAAGCAGCATTTTGATACATACTGGAGAAACCTGAAGCGGGATCGATGTCAACTGCAAGTAATAATTTACTACTATTATTATTGAAATAGGTTAAATCAAAACCTAAACGGTTGGCAAAAAACTTAAGGTTTGTTCCTACCTCAAAGGTGATGGTTTCCTCATTTTCCAAATCGTTACTACCCATTACATTTCCATAACTAAAACCATTAAAAGTACCTCCATTTACACTAATCGGAAAATTCACTCCATAGGGTGAAACCCAACCATCGGAAATGGCTCCCTGATAATAATAATTGGATGTTCTGTAAGCAGCTGCATCGTTGGCTGTTTTAGCCCACGAAGCATAAATTTTCCAGTAAGGAAGTACACTGTTGTCTTTTAGTCCGGGAAGCTCGGAAAGCATAAAGCTTACATTAGCTGAAGGATAAAAGAAATGATTGTTATCAACCGGCAATGTTGTTGACCAGTCTTGTCTTCCAGTTACATTAACGTATAACATTGACTTATAATTGAACCCTAAATCAAAAAACAGTCCCATCATTCTTTTCTTAAAGGTTGATTCGCCGGTTAAATTATTTGAAGTATTATTCAGGTTATAATAATCAGGTATTGACAACCCATCGGCTTGTCCGAATACATAATTGTTATAACGCTCCTGAATATTCCAGCCTAAAGTCAGATAGGCACTGATATCTTCTGAGAAATTGTGTGTTAAATAGGCAAGCAGGTCGTTGTTGAAGTCTCTGTGTAGTGTATTACGAGCCAAAACATAACCTGCAGATTTTGTTCTTGAACCCTTAGCGATGTATGATTTAACAAATTCGCCGTAATAGTCGATACCCGGACGCAATGTAAAATGCAACCAGTCGGCAGCATAATAATCCACCTGGATATTACCAATAAGTCTGTTTACCTGATCCTGCCACAAGTTTTTATTGGCAGTCCAATAGGGGTTATCGTAACCACCGCCATGGCGGTAATTCCTTTGGGAACCATCAGGAAATTCATAACCTGCAGCATTGTTAAAGGTAGGAGGTGTTCTCATTAATCCAAGCATAACACCTGAGGTATTTGAACCCTGTTGGATTCTGTCACCACCATTTATAATATAGTTTGCATTTCCTGAAATTGAGAATTTATCACTCAATTTAGTAGAACCTGAAATTTTAAAAGTATTTCTTCTTACATGGTTGTTGGGAATAACCCCTTTATCGTCCATATCGGAAGCCGACATAAAAAAGGAAGATTTATCATTTCCTCCCGAAAGGCTGATACTATTATTAAAGGTAACACCTGTTTGGAAGAAATCAAAATGGTCATAAATATTAACATCTCCAAGCGAAGCATCGGCATCAGCTTTAGGAACAATGGCTCCATCAACATCAAATCCCGGATAGGTCCATACACTTGGGTCTTTACTGTAACCTGATTCGGATATTTTAGGTCCCCACGATGCAAAGAAACCCGAGTACCAATCTCCGTTCCAACCCTGAGCATATTTTTGATTTAATTTAGGAGTTTGGCTTATTTGACTAAACATAACGGATGAGTTAAAATTAACATCCACTTTATTTCCGCCGGTAGCTGCACCTTTTTTGGTCGTAATTTGAATTACACCGTTAGCACCACGACTTCCGTAAAGTGCAGTAGCAGCACCTCCTTTTAATACACTAATATTTTCAATGTCATTGGGGTTTAGGTCGAGGGCACGGTTACCACGAGCAACACCTGCTACATCGCCTGATCCATATCCGTTGTCATCAGCTGTAACAGAGTTATCAATCGGTACACCGTCAACAACAAACAAAGGCTGGTTGTTTCCCGTAATTGAAGCGGCCCCTCTGATGGTAATGTAATTTGCACCACCGGCAGCACCCGACGAACTGGTAACTTCAACGCCTGAAACACGGCCCTGCAATGCATTTACTACATCGGTATTACCACTTTTGGCAATCTCTTCCGATTTAACATCCTGCACATTGTAACCAAGGGCTTTTTTCTCCTTGGTCATACCAATAGCCGTTACCACAACTTCGTCAACCATCAGCACATCGGGCTGAAGGGTTACATTAATTTGGTTTTGGCTACCAATGGCAACTTCTTGAGTTTTCATTCCGATATAAGAGAAAACAAGCGTTTTACTGCCCGGTTTCACTGATAGGGAATACTTACCATCAATGTCGGTAGTTGTACCAACAGTAGTACCTTTTACAAGAACAGTAACACCGGGAACTCCGGCTCCGTCTTCGGAACTGGTAACCGTACCATTAATGGTTCTTGTTTGAGCTAACGCAAATTGAACGCCGATAAACGACATGAGCACCAGCATAAGAGTAAATTTTCTCATAATGATAATTTT
The DNA here is from genome assembly GCA_964551935.1 of uncultured Lentimicrobiaceae bacterium. Lineage (GTDB taxonomy): Bacteria > Bacteroidota > Bacteroidia > Bacteroidales > F082 > B16-G9. The sequence continues at coordinate 6,223 of CAZKGB010000066.1, forward strand.
GGTTAATGAATAAATAATTTAATAAGTAATCTTCAATATTTTTATATTTCCAACATCAATATTCATAATAAAAAACGCACAATTTATTGAGGCACAATAAGGGTTACAAAAACCCAGTGCAAGGTAAAAAAAAATTTAAAAACCATGGCAAATATTTAAAAAAATGTTAAAATTTATAACATTGACATTTTTCAGGGCATCATTTTTAATAAACAGCCATTAAAAAAAAGTGTATAATCGTTGACCGAAAAAAAAGATTAACCTTAAACTTAGGTTTTTTGTATAACCCTGCATATCTGTACTTTATATCGTCATCATCAAGTTATCTGTCCGCTGCATATTTTTTTAGAATTATGGTTTATAAGGTGTAAAATAAAATAAAAAAACAGAAGTTATATTTGCGTTTTCCATTCGGAAGAAAATAGTAAATATTCACGCTAATCAACACTTTAGGTTGTTGAAAACTACTTACACACGCACACTAATAGCTGCCAGGCGGCACAAAATCACTCAAATCAACGGGAAACAACAGGAAACAGAACGTACATGTTTTTATGGATCATTAGCTAAATCGCGACCGATATCCAAGCAGAACAATCAGTAAAAGAGAGCCGATAATTATTTCGGCATAATTTATATAGCTTGTAAAAATGATAAAAAAGAGCAGCGAAAAAAAGAGGGAAAAACAGTAAAACCAAAGTCCTGACTTTTTTTTATAAAAAATAAGAAAACCCGACAATACAATACTGATATGGACCAGCACCTCAACGGTAAGAGGAATAAAAAGAGCATCTCCTTTAAAGCTTTTAAACTCCAGATTTTCCAAAAAATGCGGGTTTGATATTGAATATATCGCGGCAAACAGGTAATAACTCAATCCTATAACACCGTAAACAATTAACAATAAAGCTATTGCCTTTATCATTAGCGGCATCGGCTTTGTTGTTTGTTCAACATCAGTTTTACCGGTATTTCCCGAATTTTCAATCACTATTTCAGAAACTTTAAATTTTTAGCATAAACATAAACAAAAAGAGCCGTAAGCATCACATCAAAAAAGGGAAAGGGCATTCCTGTAAGATAAACCGTTGCCACAATCAGCAATAGTATTTGAGCCCCTGTATACAAGTGAAACCCGATTTTTCGCCCATTCCACATATATAAAGCTCCGGCAAAAGAGAACACGAACAAGATTGTTTGGAAAAGGAAAAAGTTTTTATCGGTATTCATAAATAGCGATAAATCCAACTCCATACCCATAAAATTAACCTGTTCCTTTCCTTCAAAAGTCTGCCGAACAACATCCATCATCCCGTAAACCATCAGGTTCGAAAACACCGAAAGCCCGCCATAAATCATCGACATCATTAAAAACACTTTAAATGACGGTGATTTTTGCTCTTCTTTAGCAACAACGTTTTTTTCTTCTTCCATAGGTTTTATTATCCTAAATTTCCAACTACTTTTTCAACCTCATTGAGTATTTCACACGATTTAACCAACGCTTTCATGGTGTTGTGGTCTTTATATAACGGCCTGTCAACTTCCAGAAATTCAACATACTTACGAATTACCTGAAAAGCTTTGGTAACCCCTTTACCCAATTGATAATCTCTAAAATCCAGTGCCTGGGCGGCTGCCATTAATTCAATACCCAATACCCCATAGGCATTGTCAAGAATTTGAAAATTTTTAATAGCCGTGTTCATGCCCATCGAAACAAAGTCTTCCTGATCGGCCGCAGCGGGTATCGACTGGATGGAAGCAGGAGCCGATAAAATTCGTTGTTCCACTATTTGCATGTCAGCCGTGTATTGGCTAAGCATCAGCCCTGAAAACATACCGGCGCCTTTGGTTAAAAACGGAGGCAGTCCGGAACTTAATGCAGGGTTGTTAAGCCGGTTTAATCTACGTTCAGAAAGCACACACACCATGGTTATGGCTACTCCGGCCATATCCATAGGTAATGCCACGGGAGTTCCCTGGAAGTTGGCCCCCGACAAAGCAATATTATCTTCGGGAAAAAAGATAGGGTTATCGCCCACACCATTCAGTTCAATTTCAACCTGGGAACGGGCATATGCCATGGCGTCGTGAGCAGCGCCAATTACCTGAGGGGTAGAACGCATAGAATAGGCATCCTGTACTTTGTGTTTAACCCGCTCCTCTTTTAAATCGCCTCCCGCCACCAGTTTACCTATAGCAACAGCCGAGCGGATGGCTCCTTTAAATCCTCTTACTTCGTGAAGACGAGCGGTGTATGGACCCATGTTTGCTTTAAGCGCTTCCAACGACATGGCTGCTGCAATTTCGGCCTGTTTTAGCCAGTTTTGAGCATCGAATAAAAAGAGAGCACTCATGGCAGTTAGCACGTTGGAACCATTGATGGTTCCCAACCCGTCGCGGGCGGCTAATCCGGGAGGTGTAATTCCGGCACGCTTAAGCGCCTCTTTTCCCTCCAGGAGTTCACCTTGATAATAGGCTTTTCCCTCGCCCATCAGCAACAGGGCAATTTGTGCCATGGGTGCAAGGTCGCCCGAAGCACCTACAGAGCCTTTTTGACAAACATAAGGGGTAACCCTTTTGTTGAGCATTTCAATCAAAAACAGGGTAATCTCGGGACGTATCCCCGAATTACCATGAGCATGCACATTAACGCGCCCTAACATGGCAGCCCGCACGTAATCTAACGGCATGGGGTCGCCAATCCCGGCAGCATGGTTATAGATAAGATATTTTTGGAACTCCTTAACCTGCTCATCGTTGAGCACCACCTCCGAAAATTCACCGATGCCGGTGTTAACGCCATACATAATTTCGTGGGCATCAATTTTCTTTTCAAGCATAGCCCGGCAAACTTTTATCCTTTCCAGTGCATCAGCATGAAGTTCAACCTTTTTGTAATTACGTGCTACCTCAGCAACATCGTTAATGGTAAGCCCGGAGCCGGTTATTATTAATGTCATGGTTTTATAAATTTTGAAAAAAGCGAAATTAATGAAATTTATTTACTGACTTTTTTTTGTTTGCTAAAACTTTAAAAATAAATGGTATTTTTGCCGCGCTTTAAAAATAAGGAAATTATGATGCTTGAAAACGAATTGATGTCTCTTGAAGAAATTGAAAAACACGTTGCTAACGAAACAGCAGCCATGGTTTATTTTTACAACGACAATTGTGCCCCGTGCCACAGCCTGAGGCCAAAGGTTATCGAGATGGTAAAAAATGATTTTCCCAACATGAAGCTGGCTTTTGTAAACACTCTTAAATACCCCGAGCTGCCTGCCAGGTATAGTGTTTTTGCCAATCCAACATTGATTACCTTTTTTGATGGACGCGAATACAAGCGCGAGAGTAAATACATATCCATTCCGCAGCTTACCGAAAGTATATCGAGACCCTACAGCATGATTTTTGAAAATTAATGCTCACGGTTGCAAACCGTGAGATAGGGGCCGGGAGGTTAGTCAAAAAGTGTTTCAGGGTTTAGTTTTAAAAATTCTTGCCACGGTAAGCCCGAGGTTCCAACCAGCAATAGTTTATCAGGAGTGTACTTTGCCTTAAATGTGGCCATGCCTTTGGTTGGTCTGCTTTGCCCGCTTTTTACTTCAATACCTATTACCTTATCACCTTTTTGCAGAACGAAATCAACTTCTTCATTTCTGTGACGCCAATAGTAAACCTTGTAATTTCCCTCATCAGCCCTGTTTATCAGATGAGCACCAATGGCTGATTCTACAATCTGACCCCACTTTACAAAATCCTTTTGAATTTCATCAAAATACTGGTGTGATAAAGCAGAAATAAAGGCTGTGTTTTTCACCTGCCACTTGGGGGATGAGGCTTTCTCGCGGTATTTTTCTTTAAAATATTTTGGAATGCCCGTGATT
>CAZKGB010000067.1:0-10103 GCA_964551935.1 uncultured Lentimicrobiaceae bacterium
TTACCTCCGTTATCGCTACGGTGAATCACTCGGCATGACCTTGGTTTAATTGAAAATAAGCCGTAATATAAAAACCGTGAGCTACTTTACCGGTACATGCTTTCGCGCTGCTCTTTCAGCTTTTCATCTGAAATATAATCATCGTAGCTCATCATTTTATCGATAATTCCGTTGGGGGTTAGTTCGATAATACGATTACAAACGGTTTGAATAAACTGGTGGTCGTGCGACGACAGGAATACGTTACCGGGATAGCGACTCAGGTTGTTGTTAAATGCCTGGATTGATTCCAGGTCGAGATGGTTGGTGGGGGTATCGAGTATAAGGGCGTTGGCATTGGTGAGCATCATCTTGGCAATCATGCACCGCATCTTTTCGCCTCCCGAAAGTACACTAACTTTTTTGTGCATCTCTTCGCCGGCAAAAAGCATCTTGCCTAAATAGCCTCTAATATAAAGTTCCGTGGTGTCGTTGGTAAATTGTGCCAGCCAGTCGAATAACGACAAATCGTTTTCAAAAAAAAGGGTGTTGTCTATTGGCAGGTAGGCATAAGTGATGGTTTGCCCCCAGAGGTATTCGCCCGAGTCGGCTTTTTTATTACCGTTAATAATTTCAAAGAAGGCTGTCATAGCCCGCGGGTCTTTTGACAGGAAGACAATCTTGTCGTTTTTGTTGGTGGTAAATTCAACGTTTTTAAACAATACTTTACCATCGTCGGCTGAAGCACTTAATCCTGTAACATCAAGAATCTTATCGCCTGCAGGCCGTTCGGGAGTAAAAATGATACCAGGATATTTACGGGTAGAGGGTTTGATGTCTTCCACGTTCAGCTTTTCCAGCATCTTTTTTCGGCTGGTCGTCTGTTTCGACTTGGAAGCGTTGGCGCTAAAGCGCGCGATGAACTCCTGCAACTCTTTCCGCTTTTCGGCTGCTTTTTTATTTTGTTTCGATTGCTGACGCAGCGCCAGCTGACTGCTCTGATACCAAAAAGTGTAGTTACCGGCAAACATGGTGGCTTTCCCAAAGTCGATGTCAACCGTGTGCGTGCTGATGGCATCGAGGAAGTGTCTGTCGTGCGAAACAACCAGCACGGTATTTTCATAGTTAGCCAGATAGTTTTCGAGCCACACTACCGTTTCAAGGTCGAGGTCGTTGGTAGGTTCATCCAGCAATAGGTTGTCGGGATTACCAAAAAGCGCCTGGGCCAACAACACCCTAACCTTTTGTTTCCCGCTCATATCTTTCATTAAAGTGTTGTGGAATTCCTCTTTAATGCCCAAATTACCCAAAAGGCTGGCAGCATCGCTTTCGGCATTCCAGCCGTTCATTTCGGCAAACCGGGTTTCCAGTTCAGCTGTTCTAAGCCCGTCTTTGTCGGTAAAATCGGCTTTCGCGTAAAGCGCATCTTTTTCCTGCATGATGTTCCAAAGTTCAGTGTCACCCTTTAATACTGTATCAAGTACGGTAAACTCGTCAAAGGCAAAGTGATCCTGGCTTAATACCGAAAGGCTTTCGCCGGGGCCGAAGGTTACGCTTCCGGCGGTGGAATCCATCTCACCCGAAATTACTTTAAGTAAGGTGGATTTGCCGGCCCCGTTGGCGCCGATAATACCGTAGCAATGGCCGGCGGTGAAGGTTAAATTGACTTCCTGAAACAATACTCTTTTACCAAATTGTATTCTTAAATCTGAAACTGTAATCATGTATGGGATGAATTGTGTTGATTAACGAGGATGGCCTCGCGTTTTTGTAATGGGCGGCAAAAGTACAATTTATTGTTGTACAAAAGTAAACATGAAAAATACCCTGCTAATTATGGGCTGCCCTTTGGCTAATTTCTATTTAGATGTGCTAAACAAATTATTTGTTTAGTATAAAAACCACGAAGTGGTTTAATTTAAATAACCACTGGTAAAACCGGTGGTGCCTAAAAAATAACTCCACCGAACCCCAATGGGGTTCAATAATTTGTGTATAAGTACACATAGCCTTACTCATGTTTCACAATGGTCAAAATACTATTATTCAAATGTTTTATAACATTATTTAATTTTTTAATACATAAGATATAACAAAAATGCCCGCAAGAAGCATTAGTTGATTTAGTCCCCTAATATGTATATTTCTCCCTTTACATAAACAAAAAGAATTATAAACCAATTCGAATACACGGTCGGATAATTTCAGTGAACTATAGCATTAAAATAGGAATTAGCCGCTACTTTTTTATTTTTTTCTCGATAGCGGTGGTTGAGTAGCCCGGTAAAAAATCGATGGTAACAACTTCTCCGCCTTTGGCGGAAACAATATCGTAACCCACAATATCTTTGGGCTGGTAGTCGGAACCCTTTACCAAAATATCAGGCTGAACCATCTTGATAATTTCATAAGGGGTATCTTCATCAAAAATGATAACCATATCAACAAAGCGCAGGGATGCCATGATGGTACTGCGGGAAATTTCATCTTTTATGGGGCGGTTGGCTCCTTTTTCCAGCCTGCGTGCCGAATTGTCGGAGTTGATACCAACTATTAAAAAGTTTCCTAAATCTTTGGCTTTACTTAAATAGTCGATATGGCCCAGATGCAACAGGTCGAAAACGCCGTTGGTAAATACAATTTTTTTATCCCGAAACGAAACGGTTGCCAACAGCGATTTTAGTTTTTTATCATCAGGACGAAAAATCTTTTGTTGTATGATCTCCAGGTTACTCATTGATTGGTTTTTGTTTTTTCGATAAAAACATAAGCATAAAATAGGATAATCCACCAACTCCGAGGTTTAGTAGTGTTTGCCCTGCGTGCGTAATGGCGGCAAAGGAACCGGCAGCCACCGCATTGATGTTATACACTTCGTGAAGGAGCGATTTAATAATAAAATGGTAAGCACCAATACCACCGGGAACAGGGGCAACAATACCAAGACTTCCAATACCAAGTAATGTAAGGCCATCGCCAAAATTCATGAAAGCGGTTTCGGGTAACATCTTAACGGGGAAGTAAACCATAACAGCATACAAAAACCATATGAGGATGGTATAAACAACAAACAAAAACTTTTGTTTTAGCTTGAGGATGGTTTTTATTCCATCCCAAAGGCCGTCTAAAAAGAGTCGAATTCTTCCGTAAAACGAGAGTTTTCTAATTCGTTCTCTAAACCGATAAAGCAGCCAGATGGAAAGTATAAAGAGGATAATAATTCCACTTGTAATCAGGGCTATTACCCAAACATTGTTTGAGAAGCGATTAAGTATTGGAGAAAAAATGTTATCAACATAATTACCTACCAAATCAATTTGGAAAATAATTACAAAGAAAATAATCAGCAACAGCATCAGCATATCGAGAAGACGTTCGGAAATGACCGTCCCAAACAAAGAGTTAAAAGGAATTTTTTCTTTTTTCGAGAGCACACCACAGCGGACAAACTCTCCCATGCGGGGAACGGCGGTATTAGCCATGTATCCAATCATCAGTGAATAAAAGGTACTCGATAATCTTGTTTTGTAGCCCATCGAGTTAATAAGCATATTCCAGCGGAGCGAACGGGTAATGTGTGAAAGAATAGCTGCTATAAGCGAGTATAAAACCCAAATGTAACTGGCGTTTTCAATATCGCTCCAAACTTTTGATAAATCAAGTTTCCGGAAACTAAGCCAAAGCAGGAAAAACCCCAGCCCAAGGAAAAAAAGATACTCTAAAATGGTTACAAGGCGGCTTTTTTTCTTACTACTCACGACAATATTATAATTGGTTGTTTTCGTCAGGGAAAACAATGATGGGTTTAAAACTTTTTGCCTCTTCAAAATCCATGGAAGCGTACGAAATGATAATAATTAAATCATTAACCATTACTTTTCGGGCTGCGGCACCATTGAGACCAATTACGCCGGATCCGCGTTCGCCTTTAATAATATAGGTTGAAAATCGTTCGCCGTTGGTTATATTATAAATACTAACCTTTTCGCCTTCAATCATATTGGTTGCCTCCATCAGATTTTCGTCGATGGTAATACTGCCCATGTAATCGAGGTTGGCTTCCGTGATGGTAGCACGGTGAATTTTGGATTTTAAAACTTGTATGTCCATTGTTTTGATAAATAAGAGCGACAAAATTACTAATAAAATCGGATATTATCGATTAATCTCACATCCCCTAAAAAAGCAGCCACAAAACCTATTGCACCTGTGTTCTTTTCCCACTTTTCCAAGGGTTGTAGAAAGGTGTCGTCGGCAATTTCAAAATACTCAAGCGTAAATGATGGTTCACTTTTAAACCGGTCGGTAACCCAATTGATAATTTCTGACGGTGTTTTTCCGTCTTTTAACTGAACGGCCGATTGTAATGTTTGATGGATAAATGGTGCTATAGCACGTTCTTTAGGTTTAAGCCTCTCGTTACGTGAACTCATGGCCAGCCCGTCAGGCTCACGAACGATAGAGCAGGGGATAACCTCCAGCGGCATCTTTTCCAGTTCAACCAGTCTTTTAATAATGGCCAGCTGCTGAAAATCTTTTTCACCAAAATAGGCTTTATCGGGGGTGATGATGTTAAACAACCTCTTTACCACCACAGCTACCCCGTTAAAATGGCCCGGCCGGAAAGCTCCTTCCATAACCGTTTCCAGCTTACCAAAGTCGAAATGCTCGGTAACCGCTTCTTCCGGATACATCTCCTCAACCGTGGGGGCAAACAGAATATCGCAGCCAACGCTTTCCAGTAGCTTTTTATCTTTTTCCAGATCTCTCGGGTATTTCTTCAAATCTTCGGGATTGTTAAACTGAATGGGGTTGACAAAAACACTAACGGCCAGCAGATCGTTTTCCTCTTTTGCCCGGCGCATCAGGGTAAGGTGTCCCTCGTGCAAAGCCCCCATGGTGGGAACAAATCCAATGCTCTTGCCGCTCTTTTTAGCCTCTGCAAGAAACTTTTTTGTGTTGTGTATGGTGTCGAAAGTTTTCATTTTTATTATCCGACCTTAATTAATTTTATTGATAATTTTCCACAAATCTTCTTCCAGCGTGGTTTCAGGAGTTTCAACAATTCTGCCCAACTCAGTTTCATCTTTGTAAACGATAAAAGTGGGAACCCGCTCAATATGGTAACCGCTGATATCTTCAACTACGGCATCTTTATCGCGATTTACTGCAATAAGTTTCAGGTTGGAAGCCTTCATGCCGGCTTCATCCATAATTTTCATAAATCGTGGAACCTGTTCCTGACTGTCGCCACACCACTCGCCAAAAACAACAACGACAGAAACCGAATTAATATTTCCTTTTAAGTTGTTGATGTACTCTTCAGAAGGTTTGTAATTGTTGTATTCCGGATTAAAATAGATTCCAAACTCCCCTTCCGTCAGGGCTTGACGATTGCACGGTCCGACCAGTACCTCCTGCTCAAGCCTTGAATCGTAAACTTTGGTGTTTACCTTTTGTGCTACTAACATTTGGCCGGCAAACAACATAAAAACTAAAACAGCCAATAAATTCTTCATCTTTTATTAACTTTACCGTAATTTTAAAAAACAAAGGTACAACCAAATTGAGTAATCGCAGCAAAAAAAATCTAAAGGCAGGAAAGAGTGAACCTGTAAAACTGTGGGAATTGTTTCAACTGTTTGTTGTTTCCTCGTTTGCTGCCACCTTTGCTTTTACGTTGGTGTTTTTTCTTACCAACTGGGTTGCTCTCTATTTTGCTTACGATTTTAATATTCCCGGCCATTTCGATTTAAACGGTTTGGTGTTTGATGTCGAAAAATCGAACCGGTTATGGACCTTCGATGCTACTGTTACCATCCTTTTCTCAAAGCCTGTTAGTGCCCTGTTAATTGCTGTTGTTTCGTTAGCAGCATTTATGTTTATTAAGCGAAAGTTACTTAGCTTTTTCTTTTTTCTTTTTTGGATGAATGTTTTAGGCTTTAATCTTGCCCTGGGAGGTCTGTTGGACGATGCCATCATGGGGTCGGGGACTTATGATGTACTTATGCTGATGAAAATGAATCTTACGGCGGTTGTGTTCAGCAGTCTGGTAATCATCTATTTTTTATACAGGGTAGGGATGATTAATTATTATGTGATTAAAGCATCTTTTCCCGAAAACTATTTGATTAATTGGCAGGCAAGGCTTGTTTTGTTAATGACTGCCGTCGGGCTGCCGTGGCTGCTGTTGTTTACTTTTCCCTCGTTTGATAGTGGATCGCACTATTCGTTAATCAGTTTTCTGAAAAATGTTTCTGTAATAGTGATTTTGCTGCCACTATTTGTAGTAAAACCGAAAGATGCGTTTTTAGCTCATCTGGAAACGCTTAATCACCCACAAAAGTTTGACTGGTTTAACCTTGCTCTGTTTGCGTTAGGGACTTTCCTGCTCTATTATTTTATGGTGGACGGGGTTTATCTTGTTTAGTTATTATGGTTGAAGTTTCGGCCTTGACTTTTTCCACGGTAACAACATCTGTTCTCTTTTCTTCTTGTATATGCAACTCATTTTATTTTGAAGTCATCTTTTTAGTATATTTATTCTCTTTTTAATTTTTGTATCATTCTAATCAATATGTTTTATGAATAAATCAGTTTTTTACAAAACCGCAATTTTGCTCGTGGTTTTCTTGTTTGGGATTACGCAGGTAGAGGCCAAAAAGAAAAAAAAGGATGAGCAAAAAAAAGACCAACTGGAAGCTTCAACATTCAGCAGTTTTAAATGGCGCAGTATAGGGCCGGCTTTTGCTTCAGGCCGTATTGCCGACCTGGCCGTTGACCCCGACAACTTTGCACACTATTTTGTGGGCGCTGCTTCGGGTAGTATTTGGAAAACAACCAACGATGGAATTACTTATAAACCGGTATTTGATCACCACGGTGTATATTCAATTGGCTGCTTGGCCATGGATCCCAACAACTCCAACGTGATTTGGGCAGGGACGGGTGAAAATAACCATCAACGTGCTATTGGGTATGGAAACGGTATTTATAAAAGTAACGATGATGGTAAAACCTGGAAAAATATGGGTTTGAAAGAGTCGAGACAAATTGGAGAGATTCTTATCGACCCTCGTAACTCTGATGTGGTTTACGTGGCGGCCGAAGGTTCTATCTGGGGCCCCAATGAGGAGCGCGGTGTGTTTAAAACTACTGATGGTGGTAAAACCTGGGAAAAGGTTTTGTTTATTAGCGAAAATACCGGCGTGGCTAATTTGGCTTTTGAACCCGGTAACCCCGATGTTATTTATGCCGGTGCCGAGCAACGTCGTCGTCGTCAGTTTACTAAAATAGGTGGTGGCCCCGAGTCGGCTTACTACAAATCGACGGATGCCGGGAAAACGTGGAACAAGCTTACCAACGGTATTCCCGATGTTGACAAGGGAGGCATGGAAATAGTAGTGGCTCCTTCCAATCCAAACATCGTGTATGCCATGTTTGAAGCTACTGAAAAGGGTGGAACCTATCGCTCCAACGACAGGGGAGCCTCTTTTCATAAAGTAAGCGATCATTACAGCAGCGGACAGTATTACTCCGAACTCATCATGGATCCTTTTAACGAGAATAAAATCTTTTCGATGGAGACTTTTTCTAAAGTTTCGGTTGACGGTGGAAAAACATGGAAAAATCTCGGAAACAATAAACGTCATGTGGACGACCACGTGCTTTGGATCGATAAAAACAATACCGACCACATGAACATCGGTTGCGATGGTGGTATTTACGAAACTTTCGATGGCGCTAAAACCTGGATTCACAAAACTACCCTGCCCGTTACCCAGTTTTATCGCGTAAGTGTTGATAACACGGAACCTTTTTATTGGGTTTATGGTGGAACACAGGATAACAACAGTGTGGGTGGTCCCGGTCGCAATATCAAAAAGGGCGGGGTTACCAGTTGCGAGTGGGTAACTACATTGGGCGGCGACGGTTTTTGGCAGGCCAGCGACCCCGATAACCCGGACATCGTTTACTCGGCGTATCAATATGGAAACATCTATCGCTACGACCGTAAATCGGGTGAGAAAATTAAAATAAAACCGGTCCCTTCCAAAGACGAACTTACTTTCCGCTGGAACTGGGATGCTCCTTTTATTATAAGTCCGTTTAAAGGAACCCGCCTCTACATGGCAGCCAATAAAGTGTTTGTCAGCGACGACAGAGGCAACACCTGGAAAGAGATTTCCGGCGATATTACCCGCGATGAAGATCGTAACCAGTTTAAAGTAATGGGTAAATATTGGCCATCAAGTGCAGTGGCCAAAGATGTATCCACTTCGCAATGGGGAACCGCTGTATCGCTGGCTGAATCGCCTGTAAAAGAGGGGTTGCTATATGTTGGTAGCGATGATGGCGTAATTTCGGTAACGGAAGATAACGGGGGATCATGGACAAGAACCACCACCTTCACCGGTGTTCCTGAGTACACTTATGTAAGCGATATTTGTCCGTCACGGTTTGATGAAAACGTGGTGTTCGCCTCATTCAACAATCTGAAAAGCGACGATTTTAAACCCTACCTGCTAAAAAGTACTGATAAAGGAAAAACATGGGTATCCATTGCCAACGACCTGCCTGATAACGAAGTTGTACATACCATTCAGCAAGATCCTGTAAATAGGAATTTGCTTTTTGTTGGAACAGAGCTTAGCTTTTACTTCACCCTCGATGGTGGTAACCATTGGATTAAACTGGCTTCGGGATTGCCCGACATTGCCGTTCGTGATATCGCCATTCAACAAAGAGAAAACGATTTGGTTATTGCTACTTTTGGCCGGGGATTTTATATACTTGATAACTATGAGCCGCTACGCGAGATTACCAAAGCAAGACTGGATAGTTCTAAAGCCATTGTTTTTCCTGTAAAAGATGCGTTGATGTATGTTCAGGAGGGCGACCGTTATGGCGAAGGATCGGCAGTGTATCATGCCAAGAATCCCGCGTTTGGCGCAACCTTTACCTATTATGTAAAAGAGGTTCCAAAGACCTTAAAACAGAAAAGATTGAAAAAAGAGAAGGAGCTGTTTAAAAACGGTGAGCCCATCCCACAACCAAACAAAGAAGAGCTTGACAATGAAAAAAACGAGATAGGTCCTTATTTTGTTTTTACCATTAAAAACGACAAGGGAACCATCGTGAGGAGACTTTACAAAAGGGCTTCCAAAGGAATTGGTAAAATGACCTGGAACCTGCGGTACATGAATCCGTCGCCGGTAAATTTGCGGAAGGATAAGTTTGACCCTGTGAAAAATGCCAACGATGGAATGTTTGCCCTTCCGGGAACCTATACCGTGGAATTATCGATGATTCATAATGATGATGAATCGCTGCTGGCAGGACCGGTTAACTTTACGGCAAAAGTGTTAAACAACACCACGCTTCCTGCACCCGATCGTAAAGTGCTGGATGCTTTTTATAAGGATATTGCCGATTTGTGGCGGGTAACAAGTGGTACACAGAAGTATCTGGATGAGCTTCAGAAGAAAGCGGCTTATATACAGCAGGCCATTCAGTTTACAAACCTGTCGACAACCGAAATGAGAATAACCGCCGATAATTTGAGTAAAGAACTTGAAGATATCGCGTTTATTTTTAACGGAACACCTGCCAAAGCCAGTGCCGAAGAGGTACCGCCCGAGCAGGTTTCGTTAAACGACCGATTGAGTGAGGCCGTGTGGACTTCATGGGGAAACACTTCGGCACCTACAGCTACGCAACAGCAAAATGTTCGTATTATCAGAGATGAAATGCCGGCCATACAAACCCGTATTGAGAAAGTAGCGGCAGGACTTAAAACGCTCGAAACTCAACTTGATGAAATGAAAGCGCCTTATACTCCGGGGCGTATGCCGAAGTAAAGGATTTCAGAAAGACTAAAAGAAACCCTGTTAGGTTGTATAATTTCATAATTTATGTTTCATATTTTATGTAATATTTAATACATATTTTGTGAAACATAAATTATGAAAAAATAGATGTGTTACATTTTACAGATATTGCGAAAAGAAATAAAAAAGGCTGTCCTTTTTTTTGGCAGCCTTTTTATTTTTTACTAAGTATGTGATGTGTATCAATACGACCTTGCGAAAACAACTCTCTGTTCCGAAGGTTCGCCGGTAAGA
>CAZKGB010000068.1:0-8286 GCA_964551935.1 uncultured Lentimicrobiaceae bacterium
ACTCTTTCCCAAATGTTAATGGTGAAATTCCTAACGGACGTTCGAGCATTACCGGAGGCGGCATGACCATCGAAGAGGCAAAAGACCTTGCCAATATTTTAAAAGCCGGTAAACTGCCTGCTTCGGCACGAATAGTTGAAGAAGAAGTAGTGGGTCCTTCATTGGGCCGCGAGGCTGTTAGCGCCGGTATGAACTCCTTTATCCTCGCCTTTATTATGGTGTTGGCCTATATGATTATCTATTATAATCGTGGTGGTGTTATTGCCAGTATCGCTCTTATCGTTAACATCTTTTTTATTTTTGGAGTGTTGGCCTCTCTTGGCGCTGTTCTTACCCTGCCGGGTATTGCCGGTATTGTCCTTACCCTTGGTATGGCGGTGGATGCCAACGTTATTATTTACGAGCGTATTAAAGAGGAGGTTCGAGCCGGAAAAGGCATAAAACTGGCCATTCAGGATGGATACTCTAACGCCTACTCGGCTATTATCGACGGTAACGTAACAACCTTATTGACAGGTATCGTACTTTATGTATTTGGTACAGGCCCCGTACAAGGTTTTGCCACTACCTTAATTATAGGTATTCTTTCATCACTCTTTACCGCTATTTTTATTTCGCGTTTGATTTTCCATTGGATGCTCGAACGTAATATTAAGGTAAACTTTTCAACAAAGGCTACGGCAAATGTATTGGCCAATACTAATTTCGACTTTATCTCCATGCGGAAGAAAGCTTATATCTTCTCGGGTATTTTGATTCTTATTAGTCTTGGGTCGTTGTTTACACGCGGTTTAAACTTTGGGGTAGACTTTACCGGTGGGCGTACTTATGTAGTGCGTTTCGATCAAAATATAAATACGGAAGATGTTCGTAAAGCTTTAACCACAGCTTTTGATAAAATTGCCCCTGAGGTAAAAACTTTCGGGCCTTCCAGCCAGATTAAAATTACCACCAAATATTTAATTGATCAGGATGGCTCTGAGGTTGACTCAATTATTCAAAGCAGATTGTTCAGCGGCTTAAAGTCATTTTATAAAACAAAGATGACTTATAACGACTTTTCGTCCGATACCGAAGGTGAAAACAAGTTATTGGGAATATTAAGTTCTCAGAAAATTGGTCCAACCATTGCTTACGACATTCGTGAAAAAGCCTATTTTGCCGTATTGTTTGCCTTAATTATCATCTTTCTTTATGTTGCCGTTCGGTTTAAAAACTGGCAATATGGAGTGGGTGGGGTTGTTGCACTGTTCCACGATACACTGATAACATTGGGAATGTTCTCCTTGTTCTACAGCATCATGCCGTTTAACATGGAGGTTGACCAGGCCTTTATTGCAGCCATCTTAACAATCATTGGTTACTCTATTAACGATACCGTGATTATTTTCGACCGTATTCGTGAGTACAACATGTTGTTCCCACGCCATTCGCTAAAACGCAATATTAACAATGGTTTGAACAGTACGTTGGCTCGTACCATGAATACATCAGGAACAACCATTGTTGTACTGTTGATGATTTTCATCTTTGGCGGTGAAGTTATCAGAGGTTTCGTATTTGCGCTGCTTATTGGTATTGTAGTTGGTACATACTCTTCAGTATTTACAGCCAGTCCAATTGCTTACGATCTGCTTCATGGCGACCGTCAGGAAAAAGAGCTAAAAGAGAAAGAAGCCAAAATGAACAAAAAAAAGAAAAAATAATAAGGTAATTATTTTTTGAAAAGTCCCGTTGCTTTTAGCTTCGGGACTTTTTTTATTTACTTTTGCCTATCAATCATTAAAAATCCATTACATTGAGTTTACTGTTTTTCGATTTCGGTTCCGGAGAGATTATGCTTATTGTGTTGGTAATCTTTCTTATCTTCGGTCCTGATAAAATACCCGGGATGGCTCGCAGCCTGGGAAAATTTATCAACGAGGTGAAACGTGCTTCGGAGGATATAAAAACAGAAATTAATCGCGAAGCGGATAAAAAAGAGCGTGAACAAAAACTTGAAGAGTATAAAAAAAGAATGCAGCAGCCGGTGGATGGAGCAAAATCGCAACCTCGCGGAGCAACTTTAGTTAACGAAGAGCCAAAAGATGAAAGTGAATCTTCATCCAAAGAGAAGAAAAACGAAGAGGATAAATCCGATGCGAATGCTACTCAATAATTTGTCGGTAAATACGTTTGGTATATATTTGTGAACATTATGAAAATAAATCATATTCTAATTAAGATTGCTCTGTTGGTATTTATCATGATTCCGGTATTGGTTGTTGGCCAAAGACGAAATCCGGCCAAATCAGCCGACGAAGCTTTTTCCCGCCAACAATACTCGATAGCTGTCGAGAAATATAAAAAAGCCTATAAAAAGGTAAAGAAAAATAAAGAGGAAAAGAACAGGATTAGCTATCAAATGGCCGAGTGCTACCGGATGGTTGGAAACTATAAGCGTGCCGAAGTTACCTATAAGCGATTAATAAGGGGAGATTACGACAAAAGGAATCCGGTGATTTTACTTCATTATGCCGATATGCTTAAAATCAATCAAAAGTTTGAGGACGCCAAAACCTATTATTTACGATATTCCGAAGTAGTGCCGGATGATCCCAGAGGCTTGGCAGGAGCTAAAACGGCCGAAGAGGTGCAAACATGGATGGATAACCCCTCAAAATACGAAGTCACCAATGTTAAAAAAATAAACTCGCGCGAAGCCGATTTTGCACCCGCGTTTTATAATAGCACTTATCAGGAAATTTTATTTACCTCTACCCGCGAAGGTGCTCAAGGTAAAGAGGAGGATAAATGGACAGGCCAGAATTTTAGCGACCTGTTTATGGCTAAAAAAGATAAAAACGGCGAATGGTCGGCCCCGGTAACCATCGATGGTTCCGAAACAGTCAACACCAAAGCCAACGAAGGAGCCGCTACACTGAATTCAAAATTTAAAAAACTCTATTTTACAAGATGTCCCAATCCTCAACAGGTTGAATCGGGATGTCAGATTTATGTCAGTACCCGTGCGGGCCGAAACTGGGGTAGTGTTTCGATGCTCGACATCAAAGGAGTTGATACCCTCTCAACCGTTGGACAGCCTACGGTTAGTGAAGATGAATTAATTATCTATTTTTCGGCCGAGCGCAAAGGTGGCTTTGGCGGTAAAGATATTTGGGTCTCCACCCGCGACTCTAAATCGAAACCTTTCAGCAGGCCTTTAAATGTCGGTCCCAAAATAAACACGCCGGGCGATGAGATGTTTCCATTTTTGCGAAACGATACCACCCTCTTTTTTGCTTCCGACGGTCATGGCGGCATGGGCGGGTTAGATATTTTTAAAGTTACTATGGATACCTCCGGAAAATGGGGTGAACCACAAAACATGAAATACCCTATCAACTCTACTATGGACGATTTTGGCATCGTTTTTCACCCAACAGAAGAGTGGGGATACTTAAGCTCGAACCGAAAGGGCACCAGAGGCGATGAAGATATCTGGTACTTTATTGAACCCCCGTTGTTGTTTACTTTGTCGGGTACGGTTAAAGACGACCGGACGCTCCTGTTTATGGAAGGTGCTGATGTAACTTTAACAGGTTCCGATGGGGTTTCGGTTTCAACGCGTACCAACGATAAAGGCTATTACACGTTTGGCTCCAGCCAGCTAAAACCAAACACTACCTATGATGTTTCGGTTTCGGCACCCAACTATTTTAAAGAAAAGGCTACCATCACCACGGTGGGTGTTGAGTTTAGTAAAGATTTTACAAGGGATTTTATTCTTAAACCTATCCCCGATGAACCCATTGTGCTACCGGATATTTTATATGATTTAGCTAAATGGGATTTGAAACCGCAATATCAGGATTCGTTGCAGGGGCTGATTAAAACCCTGCGCGATAACCCCAAGCTGGTTGTCGAACTGGCATCGCATACCGACTCACGCGATAGTTACGAACGAAATGATATCTTATCGCAAAAAAGGGCTCAATCGGTGGTCGATTATCTTATTATGAGAGGAATTAACCCCAAAAGGCTGGTGGCAAAAGGCTATGGCGAGCGGGTACCCCGTACCTTAAAAAAAGATATTGTAAAAGACGGGTTTTTGTTTAAAAAGGGAACGACCTTAGATGATACCTATGTCAATTCGCTGCCTTCCAACGCTCAAAAAGAAGCCGCTTTTGCACTTAACCGCCGAACCGAGTTCAGGGTGCTGCGCCGCGATTTTGTACCGGATAATAATTACAACCCCGATGTGGCCAACATCAACATATCCATTAATCCGGCAGATAACACCACCGGGTTTACCGAGCAACCCAAAACCGGGACCTATCTTGCCGAGTGTTTGGTCAACAGCTACCGCGAGACGTTTGCCTACGATCAGCACTCTCCGGCCATGATTTCGCTTAATAAAGCCATGGACCTGCTTAAGTCGGGAGGTATCAGTAAAGAAGATTTTGAAGGAGACTACGAAAAAGTGCTTCAAAACAACACCATTGCTAAAAATGCTATCATTAACCTTAAAGAGATACGAATTGCTAATAAATCGGTTTTTGATGTTAAAGTAAAAGTTAATTATAAATTAAAATACGATTTGGTGTTTGGCAATGATGTACTGAAACGCTTTGGCAAGTATCGTTACGATACCAAAACCCATAAGCTCATCATTGACGAAATCAAGCAGGATAAATAGTACCATTCAAATTGCAAATTCATTTAAACCATGAGTTTTCCGTCG
Source organism: uncultured Lentimicrobiaceae bacterium (assembly GCA_964551935.1). Taxonomy (GTDB): domain Bacteria; phylum Bacteroidota; class Bacteroidia; order Bacteroidales; family F082; genus B16-G9. The sequence goes on from CAZKGB010000068.1 coordinate 4,724, forward strand.
CAGGTTGTGGTGTTTTACCGTTGCATGCTTAATACGCGGAAATTGGAGCTTGTTTGTAATTTTCAGTTTGAGATTTGTGGTTTGAGCTTATAAACAGAAATATGTCCAGCAATTCCCGATACGAACAGCGTGGTGTTTCCGCTTCCAAAGAAGATGTTCACACCGCTATTGAAAATCTTGATAAAGGAATTTTCCCCAATGCTTTTTGTAAAGTTATACCCGATGTTCTCGGTGGCGATAAAGCCTGGTGTAACGTGATGCATGCCGATGGTGCCGGCACAAAAAGTTCGCTGGCCTATTTGTATTGGAAAGAGACCGGTGATTTGTCGGTTTGGAAAGGAATTGCTCAGGATGCCATTGTGATGAATACCGATGACCTTCTCTGTGTAGGAATTACCGATAATATTTTACTTTCGTCAACCATTGGCCGGAATAAGAATGTGATACCGGGAGAAGTAATTAAAGCCATTATTGAAGGCACCGAAGCGTTTCTGGAAAAAATGCGAAACCTTGGGGTGGAGATACAGCTTACCGGTGGCGAAACCGCTGATGTGGGTGATCTGGTCAGAACCATTATTGTCGATTCAACAGTAACGGCCAGGGTAAAACGTACCGACATTATCGAAAACAACATTCAACCGGGGGATGTTATCGTGGGGCTTGCCTCGTTTGGAAAATCAACTTACGAAAATGAGTACAATGGCGGTATGGGGAGCAACGGTCTTACTTCCGCCCGTCACGATGTGTTTAGCCGTGAGCTGGCAAAAAAATATCCCGAAAGTTACGACCCGTTACTTCCTAAAAAGCTGGTTTACTCGGGAAATCTAAAACTTACAGGGCCAAGCCCGGTGGAGGGACTGGATGTGGGTAAGCTGGTTTTGTCGCCTACCCGTACGTATGCTCCGGTTGTTAAAGAGATGCTTAAACAACATCGAAAAGCTATTCATGGAATGATTCATTGCAGCGGCGGTGCGCAAACCAAGGTGCTTCATTTTATCAACGAGGGTCATGTTATCAAAGACAATCTGTTTGATACGCCACCGTTGTTCGAAATGATTCAGGCACAGTCGGGCACTCCCTGGCGCGAAATGTACAAGGTGTTTAACATGGGCCACCGGATGGAGTTGTATGTCCCCGAAAACATTGCCTCCGCGTTAATCGAAATTTCTAAACATTTTAATATTGATGCACAAATCGTAGGTCATGTTGTGCCCTCTTCAAAAAAGCAACTCTCTATTCGCTCGCGGTATGGCGAGTTTGAATATTTCTAAATGACCAACTACGAAAATATGTGAATAGGCCGTGTTTATGGTTTGCTGACCAGCCGGTAAAGTTTATTGTAAATGTAAAAGAAGTGTCTAAGGGTCATTATTTTTGGCTTGATATTGATGTTGATTGATCATTGGAAATGATAGAACATACGGAAAAATCTTCCGCTACAGACTAAACACTAACAGCTAATTAGTGCAATATGCTTGTTGATAAATTTTTACTGACTTTTTCTGAAAAAATTAAACATCAACTCAGCTTTTCTTCTCCCTATCCCTTCTACCTGTTGCAGCTCATCCGGCTTTGCCAATATGATTTTTTCTATTGAACCAAAATAATCCAGTAGTCTGTATGCCAATGCCGGGCCAACCATGGGTAGGCTTTGAACCAGATAGTGCTGCAAATGTGAAGCCGTTTTTGGTTTTCTTCCTCTCCTTTTAATAAAACTCGGGGGATGGGTAACTTGATATGCTGCCGTTAGTATTAACGATACCGTGTCTTCCTTGCCGGCAGATTTAATAACGGGTATTTGCCACGACAGACTTACCGATAACAATGCCCCCTTGATGGCTTTCGGATTAATAGGGTGATTGGTTTTAAAAGGATTTCCTTCCACGATGATTAACGGCAGCAATCCCGATTTTCTTAATTTGCTACATTGATTAAAAAGATGTCCCGTTATAATCGACTGAACAAAATCCTCTTTTGTTTTCCGTTCGATAATAATTTCGTCATTAATAATGTAATCACCCGATGCCAATTGCGCCATTTTCACATTGGCATCTTTGTTGACAAGCATCTGTGGAACTCCTGAACTGATTTCCCTGTTATCTGCAATGATGTTTGTTTGCATGGTGATCTTTTAAACAGCTTCAACGGGTTGTTGCGTGATGACTGTATAAAAGTAGTCAAAATTTAACTTGACAGGTTTCCCTTACCCTGTCAAGTTTGTAATGTTACCTTTCAACTAAAAAGCTACCGGAAAAAGAGTGTAACAATTTTTATTGTTTATAAATTAACAGAAAAACGATGAACAATTAGATAGATGTATATATTTACACCCAGTTTAATGTTAAAATATACGATTATGAAAAAGATAAATTATTTGTTAACCATTGTTTTGGTTATGGCCGGAATGCTGGTTGTTGCCCAGGAATATTCACCTTATTATAAGGTGGCTGTAAAGGAGGGTAATACCCAATCGGTCGCCAAAAGTTATAAAGCGTTTGTAACTCATGCAGGATTTCAGGTTGTTGGCGAATACCATCCTGAGAACAAAGGCTCGCTGTATGTGGTTTGTTTTACGAATGATGCGTTAAAAAATCTGAGTCTGAAGTTTAAGGATAGGGGCGCATTAGGGGCTGTTTTAAGGATGGGTTTTGTTGAAAAAAACGGAAAAACCACCGTTAGTATCGTCAATCCTTATTACATGTTTTATGCTTACTGGGGAGCACAAATGGGAACCAGCGAACAGGCTGTGGATGCCATGGCGGAAAGTATTTTGAAACTGTTCAGAAGCGATGGTGTTCTTTCCCCGTTTGGCGGAACGATCGATAAGGAGGAACTTCCGGAGTATCATTATAAAATTATGATGCCCTATTTCGACGATCCCGATGAACTGGAGGAGTTTGATTCGTTTGAGCAGGGATTAACCACCATCCGGAAAAACTTGGCTGATAAAAAGGGAAATACCGTGAAAGTTTATGAAATGGTTTTTCCCGATCAACAGATTGCTGTTTTTGGTGTTGGTCTTCTTGACAAAGAAACAGGTGAAGCCAATTTCCTTCCCATTATCGGTGAAGATCATATTGCCGCCATGCCTTATGAAATTATTTTACAAGGTAAAGAAGCTACCTCTCTTGCGGGAAAATACCGTTTTGCACTCTACTGGCCCGAACTGACCATGGGTGAGTTTATGAAAATTATGAGTACACCCGGCGATGTGGAAGATACGATGGAAGGGTTAACGAAAGAGTAATATATATAAGGTGTGAGTACTTTGGTAATTTAGCTCAGGGTTTTTAACCGTGATTATTAGAATCACCAAAGTACCGGCCTCGTTACTCAACTATTTTTCTTATTCCAATTGACGACTCCTGAGTTTGCACCCCTGAGCCCGAAGTAAAATCGCCTTTGCTTTTTCAAATGTTCACGGAGTACCTCGAACGTTTACTGAGTATGTCAAGCGTTCACTGAGCTTGTATGTCGTTCACTGAGCCTGTATGACGTTCACTGAGCTTGTCGAAGTGAACACCGCCTCTTTCCCTTCACGTCACCCCGACCACTCCTCTTTC
>CAZKGB010000068.1:8386-9980 GCA_964551935.1 uncultured Lentimicrobiaceae bacterium
TCAGCCAACAATTACTGTAGCAAACACTGAACCAGCCAAACGTTCACTGAGCTTGAAAAGTGATATATTCCCTAACCTCTTTTCCTAAACACAATCATTCGTTAGTTCAAAAAAACGGTTTTAACCGTTGATGTTTCCCAAATCTTTATTCAAAAAACAAAAAAATAGTTATCTGACCTCTTGCTAATTAAAAATATTTGTTTACTTTTGCAACCCATTTCAGAGATATGAATTTAAAATCGCTGAAATAGTTATAGTTAAGGGAACCTGATAAGGTAAAACGTAATAGGTTCTTGCGCGGCTCGAAGGTAAATGCTGCGTTGTTTTTTCGAGAACAACCTACCCAACTCCTTCCTTATTTAGCCTTCCTTTAATTTATAACCGAAATAAAGAGGTTCATTTAAAATATTTTATACTTTTGCGCCTCCTTAAAAATAAGAGGTAATTAAGTTTAATAATTTAAAATTGTTATGCCGACAATACAACAGTTAGTAAGAAAAGGACGTAAGAAACTTGTTGATAAGAGCAAATCACCTGCTCTTGATTCGAGTCCGCAGCGTCGTGGTGTTTGTGTAAGGGTTTATACCACTACACCAAAAAAACCTAACTCAGCTATGCGTAAAGTAGCCAGGGTTAGATTAACCAATGGTAAAGAAGTTAACGCCTACATTCCTGGTGAAGGTCACAACCTGCAGGAACACTCGATTGTTATGATTCGTGGTGGACGTGTTAAAGACTTACCGGGTGTTAGATATCATATCATTCGCGGTGCGCTCGATACATCAGGTGTTGAAGGCCGTACTCAGAGAAGATCAAAGTATGGAACTAAACGTCCAAAGAAATAATTATTTGAATAGCATTTAAGCTTGAAATAAAATGAGAAAGTCAAGACCAAAGAAACGAATCATACTTCCGGATCCAAAATTTAACGATGTTTTGGTGACCAAGTTTGTAAACAATCTGATGTTACAAGGCAAAAAAAGTATTGCCTTTAAGATCTTTTACGACGCGATGGATATTGTTAAGGATAAAATGAAGGATGAAGATCCTGTTGAAGTTTGGAAAAAAGGGTTAGCCAATGTAACCCCTGCCGTTGAGGTTCGGAGCCGTCGTATTGGTGGTGCCACCTTCCAGATTCCTTCTGAAATTCGTCCCGCTCGTAAACAATCAATCGGAATGAAAAACCTGATTGGATTTTCACGTAAACGTCACGAAAAATCAATGGCACTTAAATTAGCCAACGAAATTATGGCCGCTTATCGTGAAGAGGGTGCCGCCTTTAAAAAGAAAGAAGATACTCACAGAATGGCTGAGGCTAACAAAGCCTTCTCGCACTTCAGATTCTAAGAAACACAGGATACGAATTATTAAATGGCAAAAAAGACAAACATATCAAGTAAATTAGCCTTTACCAGAAATATCGGTATCATGGCTCACATTGATGCGGGTAAAACCACAACTACCGAGCGGATACTCTATTATACCGGTAAAAACTATAAAATTGGTGAAGTTCACGAAGGTGCTGCTACCATGGACTGGATGGTTCAGGAGCAGGAGCGTGGTATCACCATTACCTCTGCCGCTACTACCGTTT
>CAZKGB010000069.1:0-9802 GCA_964551935.1 uncultured Lentimicrobiaceae bacterium
CGCTCCGGCCCTGGGTAGGGGGAAAGGACCTCATACTTTACACCTTAGGCATACTTGGTGTCGCAGGGGCGGTGTACCATTCCCTGGAATTTACCGGAGAGGTGGTGGGGCGGCTTTCAATGTCCCAGCGTTTTACCATGGCGAGCATGGCCGTGGAGTCGGGGGCCAAAAACGGCATCTTTGAGCCGGACCGGATAACCAAAGAATATATGGAGGAGCGATCTGACCGGTCAGGAAGCTTTTTGGTGAGTGACCACGGGGCACCCTATGACCAGGAGATCAAGATCATGGTTGATGAAATAGAGCCTCAAGTGGCGCTACCCCATTCGCCGGATAACGTGAAGCCCATATCCCAGGTGGGCTCGGTTCTGCTGGACCAGGTCTTCTTGGGGTCGTGCACCAACGGACGCCTGGAAGACCTGGGAGAGGCGGCCAGGCTTCTCAAGGGACGAAAGGTCTCAGGAGGAACCCGGCTTATAGTCATTCCGGGATCCCCATCAATCTACAAAGAGGCTATAAGGGAAGGGATTATTGACACATTCCTCGATGCAGGGGGAGTGATCGGGCCTCCCTGTTGCGGCCCCTGTCTTGGCGGGCATATGGGGATACTTGCGGAAGGGGAACGGGCCCTCTCCACCAGCAACAGGAATTTTGTGGGCCGTATGGGGCATCCTGAAAGCGAGGTCTATCTGTCAAGCCCGGCGGTGGCAGCCGCATCCGCGGTCATGGGGCGTATTGCATCGCCGGCGGAGTTGTAGGGGGTCAACAAAATGATGAAAATTGAAGGAAGGGTCTGGATGTTTGGAGATCACGTGGATACTGATCTGATTATTCCGGCAAGATATCTGAACGTATCAGATGAGCACGAATTGGCAAAGCACTGTTTCGCCGACCTGAGGCCTGATTTTGCCAAAGGGTATAGGTTGTAGTAACCAGTGGTGAAACCGAAATAGAAGTGTTGGTTTCCTGCCCCGACAAAGAAGCGTCAGCCGGATTGGCACTCCATGTGGGAGAAATATTGTTTCCAATGGCATCGAGGGTAACCTGCTGGCCAAAACAAATGGTATCTTCCGAACTGGAAACATCTACCGTTGGAACCGGTTTGACAAACAGATGCATCGAATCTTCAGCTATGCATCCATGATTGTTTGTTACCAATACTAAATAGGTGTATTGTAATTGTTGATCGGGTGTTACTACAGGACTGGACAGTGTATCTTGCCCGTTAACATATAATGATGCATCATATGGTGAAGATGACCACTGATAGGCAGTTCCTCCGGTGGCCTGAAGAGGGTAGGGAAGCCCTTTGCAGACTTCGTCGTTAGTACCAGCATCGGCGTTGGGGAGTGCGTTTACCGTTATCGAAATATCATCGCTGGCAGAATAACCACAATCGTTTACAATAAATACATGGTAGGTTGTATTTTGTTGGGGAAAAACCACGATGGTTTGGTTGGTGTCCTGATTGGCCAGGCTCGGGTCGGCCGGCGTGGCACTCCATTGGTAAGTGGCAGCACTGTTAACGGTTATGATGACTGAATCACCAATGCAAATTTCGTTAATATCAGAGGAAATATTGGCAACCGCACCATCCATTAATACCCAGGCTGTGTCGCTTTTTTCGTGGGTACAATTATCGGTAGCCGTTAAAACATACTCCGTGGTTGATCCGGGGCTGACACTGGGTTGTGGTATGTTTTCCTGACCACTTAGCGAGGGGTCGGCAGGGGTGGATGCCCAGTGAAAAAATTGTGCTTCGTCAGAGGCTCCTTCAAGAGTAACCGAAGGGTCGTTACACAACTCTTTGTCAGGGCCTGCTGTAACCTGAATTTCAGGAACAACAACAATGGCCGAGTCTTCTGCCTGATATCCGCAGGTATCGTATAATAAACAGTATATTACAGAAGTGTCGGTGCCTGAGATGGTATATTCAAAGGGGTCGGAATCGAATGTGCCGTTTTCCAGCCAGTCGAATTTATAGGGTGGAACTCCTCCGGCAATGTCGGCAAAGGTCAGGTTAAGCGTGTCTTCACATTTAGTATAGTAAAAGCGTACGGTATCGGGAAAATCAGGGTTGTCGGCAATAATAATTACAGAAGTATCCTTGTGTGCTGAAAAGGAGTTACACATTTGCGGGCTGTAAATAATCCGTATCTCTTCTTCACCTTCATTTTCGCTATCGGAATAGGGTCTGATAATTAACGAATCATAGAGTGCACCTACAGGTATGTAAACCGAATCGGAACCGGTTGTTGTGTACAAACTGTAATCAATATCGCGGGTGGCTGTTCCGGCAACTTCAAACGGAAAAGTGTACGGAAACCCCATGGGTTCTGCAATTCTGAAATAGAGAATGGCCAGGTGGTTGTTACAACTCTCGTAGATTAACGAGTCAACCGTCGGGTGGTCAAACTCCAGGTCTCCTACCACATTTCCGGGGTTAAAGCTCCCTTTCTCCAGCAGTACTCCTGAATCGAAAACAGCGTCACCGGCATCACCTATCGCTAATTTGATGTGATACCATGAACACTGTTGAACAGCGCTCTTCGCAACCAGTGCCGTAGTAAGAGCATCGTAAACAAATTTATTAAAAGCTGGATCTGTGGATTGGCTGTTATCTTTAAAATACTGACAATTAGTGCATCCGGAAGGTTTTCCCTCGCAAGTTTTTCCGCCTTGTCCAAAATTTACGTTATGAATACTTACAGGCAGGTTTGTACCGGGAACAATGGCGATATTTTTTGCTCCGTTTGAATAAGAGCCGCTAATGCTCGGACCACTTAAAAAAAAGCCGAATACATCGTTGTACGAAGCGCTAACAAAATCATGGTACTCTTCCGAGGCAAAAACATAGCTAAATCGAACAGTATCAGCAGTAGGTTTAAAATCAAATTCAATGATACAGCCATCGTTCGACGAGGTGTTATTGGCAGCCTGAAATAAATCCTGATCACCGTCAACACCATTGTTGTTGGTACTCGCATTGGCAGCAGAATTACACACATTCGACTCATCAACATCTTCAGCCAATCCGGAAGTCATAACGATCCCTTCCGGATTCGCAAAACCGAAAAAGTAACCTCCTGTAAAATGGCCTACTGCACGGTAGTCACCACTAAAGGTGATGTTGTTAATGGCTTGCGGATCGACCCCGTCTAAAAAAATGGTATCAACCCAGGCTATTACTTCCGCATCGGATGTTGCCTGCGTAACCACAAAATTAAATTGCGCATTGACAGGTTGAACGGAGAAAACAATAACAATCGCAAATAGCCATGTTGTGAGATGGGGGAACTTCCACATAATAAATTTGGTTTGGGCTCAAAAATAATATTATTTTTTGCATTTACCTGACAATATGGAGATAAAATGGGTTGCGTGGCAAGGGGTCCGGAGGGAAATATGGGTTGTTATGAAGGAGGTAGTTTGAGGTGTTTCGGTTCTATTTTTTTAAGTGATTCTTCCAGAGCAAGGCAAGTCGGATAAGTGATTTTGTCCTTCTGTTATGCACTAAAACTTTTTGTATTTTATTCTAATTTTCATTACTCTAAATGTGTATATTTACCCAAAATCAAAAATCATTTATTTATAAACATGGAAAGAGTTAAAAATTACATTGAAAGCAATAAAGAGCGCTTTTTAAACGAGTTGTTTGAAGTTATCAGAATCCCGTCGATAAGCTCACAGGCCGAGCATAAAGAGGACATGGTTCGTACCGCCGAAGCATACAAAGCCGCTTTACTGAAAGCCGGTGTTGACAAGGCTGAAGTGATGCCTACCAACGGAAATCCCGTGGTATATGCCGAAAAAATTATTGATCGAGCATTGCCTGTTATTATGGTTTACGCCCATTATGATGTGATGCCGGTTGACCCGATAGACCTGTGGGATTCACCTCCGTTTGAACCGGAGGTTCGCGATGGTAAAATCTGGGCACGCGGTGCCGATGATGACAAAGGTCAGGGATTTATGCATATAAAAGCTTTTGAAGCATTGGTGGCCAATAATAAGCTTCCGGTAAATGTGAAGTTTATGATTGAAGGAGAAGAGGAGATAGGCTCGGTTAACCTGGGTGCCTTTTGCGAAGCTAATAAAGAGATGCTGAAGGCTGATATTATTCTGGTGTCGGATACGGGTATGATTGCCCCCGATATCCCATCCATTACTACGGGATTGCGTGGTCTTGCCTATTGGGAAGTGGAGGTTACGGGCCCCAACCGCGATTTGCATTCCGGCCTTTTTGGTGGGGGAGTGGCAAACCCCATTAACGTGCTGGCGAAAATGATTGCGCAGGTTACTGATGAAAACAATCACATTACCATTCCCGGGTTTTACGATGATGTGCTGGAAGCAACTGCCGAAGAGCGGAGACTGCTTAACATGGCCCCGTTTGATGAAGAAGAGTACAAGCGAGCCATTGATGTGATGGAGCTGTCGGGGGAAAAGGGATACACCACCATCGAACGTACCGGTATCCGGCCAAGTTTTGATGTCTGTGGTATTTGGGGTGGATACACCGGCGAAGGGGCCAAAACGGTATTGCCGTCCAAAGCTTACGCAAAGCTGTCATCGAGGTTGGTTCCGAATCAAAATCATGAAAAAATAGGAAAAATGTTTGAAGAGTACTTTACCGGCATTGCCCCCAAGTCGGTAAAAGTTAAGGTTACCACGTTACATGGTGGTCAGGCTTATGTTTGTCCTATCGATTTACCTGCCTATAAAGCAGCCGAAAAGGCTTTTCAAAAAATATATGGTAAACAACCGGTTCCAACACGCAGTGGCGGTAGTATTCCTATTATTTCCACTTTTGAGGATATTCTTGGTATTAAGTCAATATTGATGGGCTTCGGCCTTGAGGCTGATGCCATTCACTCTCCCAATGAAAACTATCCATTGGAGAATTTCTACAAGGGTATTGAAACCATTACCTGGTTTTATCAATTTTTTATGGAGGAGTACAACGTGTAGATAGTTTAATATTAAAACCGTAATTGGGCTCAATTACGGTTTTTTTGATTAATTTTATTGCGAACATTTAAAACTATTCTTTTGAAAAACGATATCATACTTCAGGTTAACGGCTTGTCGAAGTCGATAAAGGGAATGCCCGTGTTGTCTGATTTTAACATGGAAATTTTTGAGGGCGACATATGCGGCATCATCGGTCCCAACGACTCAGGAAAAACCATGCTGTTTAGGGCTCTCACCGCTCTGATTAATCCTGATAAGGGAAAAATTGAAATTTTTGGAAAAAAACTTATTCCACACCGGGCAGCCATTCTGTCGAAAGTGGGACTTCTTATTGGAGAGCCGGTTTTTTATAACCACCTTAATCTTTTTGATAATTTGCTGATATTTTCGAGGTATAAGGGGTTTGAAAAAGATAATGATGAAATTAACCGCGTGCTTAAATTGACGGGACTTCTCGATTTATCGGATGAAAAGGTTAGTAAACTCGCTTCCGGAGATCGTAAAAAGCTGGCCATTGCCATGGCTATTTACAATAATCCTCCTTTGATATTATTGGACGAGCCCTTTAGTTCGCTGGACATTAAAAGTTTAGCCGAAATAAAAGCGCTCTTAAAATTGCTAAACAGGGAGCAGGGTACCACTATTGTTGTAGCTACAAAACGATTAATTGAGTTAGAAGGGTTTATCAATAGAATTGTGTTGATGGAGGGAGGTCGATTGATATCGGAAGGAAATGTGGAAGAGCTGTCGGGCCGCAGTAACGTGGGGCTTATTATTGAAACGGATAATCCGGAAAAAGCCATGAAACTGATAAAAGAGAGTGATCTTCCTATTGACAGCGTTGTTTTGGAGGACGATCATGTAAGAGTGAGTTGTGAGAAAAACGTTATTCCTTTTATTAATGAGTACTTGATGGTGTCGGAGGTGCAGGTTTTTATGCTAAGGCCTGACGATGCTATTTTAAGTTATTACTTAACCTTTACCGAATAATTGCCATGATGTTACAAGAAACTTATAAATTATTTACCCGTCCGTACGCTAAAATTGTATTGCTGGTAATTTTTGTATTAATGTTGCTTTTTAGTGTTGCCTTTGCTTTTGAAGGCCAAGAGTATTACGATTCATTGCTGAATACCTTTGGAAAAGGGGTTTCGTTTGAAGGAAAACTAGTGAATGGTAACTTGTTTGCCTTTCAACTTTTCCATGCACTGTGGATTTTTGTAGCTTTAATGGTGATTTTCGTTACCGGTGGAATGATTTCCGAAGAAAAAGCGGATGGAACACTCAAAATGGTTTTGTCGAGTAAGATTTCAAAATCAGGTTTTTTTACCGCTTGCTTTATGGCTGCTGTATTGTTTGCTTTTATTGTGGTGGCTTTTATGGCAGCCCTTAGTTTGGGAGCCGGGCAGATAATTTTTGGTAACGGGGAACTACTGGCTTTCGATAAAGGAGAGTTTACAGTGTTAACCGCTAATCAGGCATTGCTTAGTTTCGGATTGGCTTATCTGTTCTATTTTTTAATTCTGCTAACCCTGATATCACTTTCAATGCTTTTTTCGGTTCTTTATAAAAGTGGTACGAAAGCCGTTTTGGTAACCCTTTCGGTAGTTGTAATTTTATACTTTGTGTCCAATCTTAAACTGATGCTGTTCGATGGTGTAAAACCTTTCTTATTTACCTCTTATTTTACTTCGTGGTCGCAGTTTTTTACCACAACGTTCGACTGGATGAAATTAACTTTTGATGTTATTGTGCTGGTGGTTCATATTTTGGTGTTTTATACCGCTTCAATTATGATATTTAATAAACAGGAGGTACTTGATTAACATGAAAAAAAACTTGTTCAATATTGTGTTGCTGTTGGGTGGGATCTTAATCTCATCGATAGCTTTTACCCAATCTGACGATGCCTTTTCTTATGTTGAAAGATACAACCAAAAACTTGACAGTATAAAAAACTACCAAGCGGTTTTTACGGTAAAATCAGATATTCCTTTATTAAAAATTCCTGTTTCGAGCGGTAAAATGTTTTTTAAGTGGCCTGCGCACTATTCAATTTCAACCTATCAGTTTACCGTTATGCCAAAGCGAAAACTTACACCGGTAACCCGCTTTTTACGCCGATCTGATTTCAAAGTCCTCGATCGGGGTATTGAAATGGTAAACAAACATAAATGTAAGGTTGTTGAATTATACCCTTACGATACTACTTCTGTGGTTTCACAATATACCATTTGGGTTGATATTGCTACTTACATGGTTCGTCGGGTGTTTGTTTTGGAAAATGATGGTTCTGAGTATTTTTACCATTATACTTATCAAAACGGATCCGATTTGCTTCCTTCAAAGTTGTTTTATACCTTTAATTATGTTTTGCCACATGTGCAAAATGTATTGTTAAATCCGGTTGCATTAAACAACGATGTGGAGAGTTCAAAGGTTTTCGAGGGAAAAATAACCATCAATTTTGAATATTCAAATATTCGAAAATTACACTGAGATAATTATTTCTAAATATGTTGTTATATGAAGGGTAAAATATTTTTACTATTGTTTTTTGCATGGTTAAAAGGTGGTGTAATAGGTGTTCATGCTCAAAATACTCCTTATGGGTTGCCCGACGGTTTTTCTCGTGTTGAAGTTTCAGGCCATACCGAAAATCCTTCGGGCTACTATTTTTTGAATAATTTTGGTTTGCAGATATCCCCCGATTCAGCATGGTTAATGATTCTTGATACTACCGGGTTTCCGGTTTATTACCGCATGATGCACGGGTTTAACTCCAATTTTACCAAGCAGGAACAAACAGGCACCTTAACCTGGTTCAGCAGGATGGACACAGCCTTTCATGAGCTGGATAGCAGCTACAACGAAATCAATACGTACAAGGCAAAAAACGGCTTTCTTACCGACGGCCATGAACTCAGGCTGATGGCAGATGGAAGTTATTGGTTGCTGGCACAGGATATCAGGGTGGTGGATATGAGTGTGTTGATTGAAGGTGGTAATCCGGCAGCAGATGTTATCGGAGCAGTTATTCAGCATATTGATGAAAACGACTCGGTTTTGTTCGAGTGGAACAGCTGGGATCATTTTGATATTTTTGACGGGGATACAACTTTGGTCAATTATTTGAGCCCCAAAATTGATTATGTTCATGCCAATGCCCTTGATATAGAGGACGATTCTACCATTTTACTCTCCTCTCGTGCTATGAATGAGATAACCAAAATAAATACCAATACAGGTGCCGTGGTTTGGCGATGGGGAGGGAAACACAATGAATTTACCTGTTTAAATGATTCAGTGCCTTTTTTGGCTCAACATCATATCCGGTATCGTGGTAACGGCCTCTATTCGTTGTTCGATAATGGAAACCTTGAATTAAGGCCGTATTCCCGGGCATTAGTCTATTTTATGGATGAGGTTAATAAAACTACCGAAGTTCAAAATAACTTCAGTTTGTCAGGTGATTTTTCAAGAGTCATGGGCTCCAGTCAGCAGCTTCCCAACGGAAACTATTTAGTAGGTTGGTCCTATAATTTTCAAAAAAACGTTTTTAGTGAATTTAATAATGACGGTGAGGTGGTTTATGAGATGCGATGCGTTGATACACTGGGTATAATCAGCTACCGCGCCCTGCAATTTGATTGGGAAACCAATATTTTTGATTTTAATACCGATACCTTAGATTTTGAATCTCCCGTAGAGTTGGGCGACACAGCGGTGATGCAGCTTTTTGTTACCAACAACCTGTCAACCGATTTAGTACTAAACGAAAGTTATATTACGGATAGCGCTTTTAGACTTGTTTCGCCGCTTCCCGTTACCATTAACCCCGGTGAAACCGTTCCTGTCGATATCTCGTTTGCTCCTTACGCTTCAAAGTATTACAGCGCCGTGTTGAGTTTGCTTAACAGCAACGATACCACCCGGTTTGGCAAACAGGTGAGGATAACGGGCAGTGGTGATTTTACCGGAATTGCCAATAGGGGCAGTAGCCGGTATCAAATTACAGTCTTTCCAAATCCCGCACGGGATAATCTGTTTGTCAGGTTAAACGGAAGCAATACTATTATAGAGGCCATTACTATATTCGACCTGACAGGAAAGAAGGTAATGGCAAGAGAGGGAATGAACAAACAGGGTTTGTGCAACCTGAATGTGTCATCGCTTAAAAAGGGTACTTATATAATAAAGGTGTGTTATCCCGAAGGAATACGAGTGGGTAAGGTGGTGATACAATAGCGTAAAAAAACCACGGTCGAATAAATGCCGTGGTTTTATGATGTTAAAGATAATCCAGGGTTTGTTCAAAGGCTGGCGGGTCGCCGGCATTTTCATACAAAAAGTAATGTATTTTAGGAATTAAGTTGCCAATACGAAAACCCCAATGCGTTTCGAATAACAGTTTACATTCAGCGGCCGCGTTTTGCCTGCTGGCGTGCGTGTTCTTTTTAAAGAGAAGAACAAAGTCTTTCATATCCTGGTAGATGTCGGCAATGTTTTCAGCCATGCTGGCTTTTACCGGTTCGTTTTCGTTGAGGAGATCGGTATTTATTATCCAGTATTCGTCATCTTTTCCAAACTTATCGCGCAGCATGGTAAAAATATTTTCCCACTGTTCCTGGGTTACAAACCGCTCGTTGGCTTCGGGGTATTCCACCTCCACCTTTGGCAGAAAGGTACCTTTTAGGTACAACAGCGGAAGTATCCTGTGCAAAAACTCCATAATACCTTTGGTTGAGTTGGCTTCGCAGGTTTCAAGATAATTACAAAACTCCTGCGCGATGGTAACGGTTTCCAACACGGGTTTGGTCAGGGTGAT
>CAZKGB010000070.1:0-9797 GCA_964551935.1 uncultured Lentimicrobiaceae bacterium
TCCTTCCAATTTAGATTCCGTTATAAATTCTTAAAAACCGGCACTTTTGGTTTTAATTTAAAGAGCGGTTTTTATACCATAGCTTATTTTTTCTAACTTTGGAATCCCTAAAAAAGTTAGTTATGGAATATGAAATATTAAAACCCGAAGTAAAGGATGGTATTGCAGTGGTTACCATCAGTCGTCCTAAAGCTCTTAACGCGTTAAACACCCGTTTCTTTGAAGAAATGGATGATTATATAGCAAGCATTAACAACGACACAACCATTAAAGTGTTGGTAATTACCGGCGATGGAAAAGCATTTGTTGCCGGAGCCGATATTGCCGAAATGGTAAACAAAAACCAAAGCGAAGGAAGCGCCTTTTCACGATTGGGTCAGGCAACTTTCAGGAGTCTTGAAAAGTTAAGCATCCCGGTTATTGCGGCCATTAACGGATTTGCTCTGGGTGGTGGTTTGGAATTAACCATGGCTTGCGATTTTCGTACCGCCAGTACCAAGGCTAAGTTTGGCCAACCGGAAGTAAACCTGGGATTGATTCCCGGTTATGCCGGCACCCAAAGGCTCTCGCGGCTCGTGGGTCAGGGTGATGCGCTCTATTTGTTAATGACGGCCGATATGATTGGCGCTGATGATGCCTTACGAATCGGGTTGGTTCAAAAAGTGTTTGAACCGGAAGTATTAATGGAAGAAACTTTGAAAATTGCCAGAAACATAGCCTCCAAAGGCCCTCATGCTGTTAAGCTGGTAAAACAGGTGGTTCGTCAGGGACTGGCCATGGATTTCGACAAAGGTTCGGAACTGGAAGCGGAAAAATTCGGCTCACTGTTTGGCGAAGGCAACGAAGGCAAAGAGGGGATGTCGGCGTTTTTGGAGAAGAGAAAGCCGGAGTGGAATTAAGATTGGAAAATAAAAAAATCAATATTAACCCTAATAAAAACAGTAATATGACATACAACGAAAGATTAGAAAATGTTGCAGTGCTGGGAGCTGCCGGTAAAATGGGAAGCGGTATTCTGCTGCTTACTGCCGTGCATATGGCCGACCTGAGCCTGCAAAACAAAAACAAAACCTACGTGCTTTATGCCATCGACGTTTCTGACGAGGCACTTACCGGTTTGATGGAATATCTCCGCGTTCAGGTTCGTAAACTGGCGGAGAAAAAAACCGTATGGCTGCGCGAAATGTACGCCGACCGCGATGACCTGATCGAAAACTTCGACATTATCGACGAATACATTATGGATGTACTTAAAATAGTACGACCGGTTACTGCCGTTGAAGCTGCTTACAACTCAAACATCGTTTTTGAAGCGGTTAACGAAAACAGGGCACTCAAGGTAAAACTCTTTACCCAAATAAAACAGCATTCAACCAAAGATGTTTGGTTCTTTACCAACACCTCTTCCGTACCAATACATTTAATTGATGAGGAAGCTCTTTTAGGTGGCAAGGTGATTGGATTCCATTTTTACAATCCCCCGGCAGTACAGCGGTTGGTTGAGCTTATTAAAACCGATAACACCCAACAGGAAGTGGTTGACTTTGCCTATGAGTATGCTAAAAACCTGAAAAAAATTGTCGTTCCCTCCAACGACTTTGCCGGCTTTATCGGTAATGGCCATTTTATGCGCGACGGTTTGCATGGCATCAGTGAAGCACAAAAACTGGCAGCAGAAAAAAACATCCCTCTTTATCAGGCCATATACATGATTAATAAAATTACTCAGGAATACCTGATTCGTCCTATGGGCATTTTCCAGCTGATGGATTATGTGGGTATTGATGTCATGCAGTTTATCCTTAATGTGATGAACCCGTTTGTCAGCGACGAAGAGCTGCACAGCGACCTGCTTGATAAAATGATGGAACAAGGCGTAAAAGGCGGTCAGTACTCCAGCGGAGCTCAAAAAGACGGTTTCCTGAAATATGAAAAAGGAAAACCGGTTGCCGTTTGGGATATCGACAAAAAGGAATATGTAACTTTCGATACCTTTAAAGCTGATGCTGATACCCTGCTGGGAGCCATTCCCGAATCGGTAGTACCATGGAAAGCCACTTTAAAAATGAAAAATAAGGAAGCGGTTTTTAACACGTTTTATACCGATCTTAAAACCACTAATGCCCTGGGTGCAGAAATTGCTCTTCGCTACGGAAAACGTTCAAAAGCTATTGGTGAAAAGCTGGTTGCCGACAACGTGGCTCACAATGCTGACGATGTAAACACGGTTATGCTTACCGGTTTCTTCCATGCTTATGGTCCCATTAACAACTATTTTGATTAATTACCGCTGCACTGTTTTGCAAAGTTCAATTAGCAAAACAGTGGCAAAACATTAATCCATTACAATAATTAGCATAATTAGAAAAAATGAAAAAGTTAAGAAGAAAAGTATATATGGCTGCCGGATACAACACCATTTCGTTGGGAACCGGCCGCAAGGAATTTAACCCGCGCAAACCCCGCCCGGGAATTGAACATTACATTAAGGAAGCCGGACAAGGTGTGCTCGGGCAAATTGGCGGTGCTAAAAATGTTGACGAGTCGGTAATCGGGAACTTTATGGCCGGCCGTTTTAACAAACAGGGCCACCTCGACGGCTTTGTGCCGATGATTGATAAAGGGCTGGCTATGAAGCCTGCCGTCAGGGTAGAAGGAGCCTGTGCTTCCGGAGGCCTTTCGCTGGTTACCGGTATCCGTCAGGTGCTGGCCGAAACATCCGAAGTGGTACTGTCGCTGGGTTTTGAAGTCCAGAATACCGTGAAGGCTATCTATGGCGCCGATATTCTCGCCCTGGCGGGATGGTTTAAAAACCGTAAAAAAGGCCATGCCTATTTTTTCCCGGGTCAGTTTAGCGACCGCGCCGGAGCCTATTACGAAAAATATGGCTACGAACGCACCCGCAAGGGGATGGCTCGCTGGTATGCCAACGCCATCGAAAATGCCCGCCTCGACCCAACCGCTCAGGAGTATCACAATGCCAACCCCGATCCTTATGCTACGGCCTTAAAGATGCAACCCAACGGAAAGTTTTTTGTAGATCATCTAACCGTTTTGGACTGTTCTAAGGTGTCGGATGCCGCTTCAGGTATTACCATCTGCTCCGAAGAAGGATTACAGCGTATTGGCATCGATAAAAAGGATGCGGTTGAAGTGGTGGGATTTGGCCATGCTGTTCGCGATATTACACAAGACCCAACCGATTTAACCGAATTGGAAACCATCAAATTTGCTGCCCGTCAGGCTTTGGAAAATGCAGGTATCACCATCGATCAGGTGGGAACCGTTGAAACACACGACTGTTTCTCCATTGCAGGTATCCTTGCGGTGGAAGCTTTAGGACTTGCTGCCAAAGGCGAAGGAGCCGACTATGTGGCCGAAGGCAAAACAGGACGAAACGGGGAACTTCCGTTTAATACTACCGGCGGGCTTATCGGATGGGGACATCCTACCGGCGGTACCGGTGTTCATCAGGCGGTTACCATCTGGCAGCAGCTTACCGGCAAAGCCGGCGATGCCCAAATTAACATCAGCGACGACAAACCTTACGGCCTTACCATTAACATGGGAGGCGACGATGTTACCGTTACTTCCATCGTATTTAAGAGAGGTATGTAAGCAGTTGTTGCACCGTATTAAAAAAACCATGGTCATCACGATCATGGTTTTTTTGTGCGATAATTTTTGATAAACCGACCCACACTCCCACCTACACAGCCTTCTCCTAAACATAACTTCGGCTTCAATGACTTATACAAAACCTGTCAAACGAAACCATGCAAAATATTGATCTCTATCTTTTTACCATTTTTCCGGTTAGCGTTTGATGGCCTAAAGTAATACGGTAAAAATATACGCCCGGGCGAATGTTATCTTTATCCATATCCCAACAATATTGATTGGAGTTACCCGATTGCCGGTGGACTAATTGGCCTGATAAATCAAATACCTGTATCGTGTAGTTGCCGGTATGATTCCACCTGAAAGTAGCCTGGTGGCTAACGGGATTGGGGTACAAGCTAACCTTTTCCGTAAACGCCGGTTTAACAATATTGTCTATCAGCTCCGAATCGATCATTAGCAGCTCTTTATAGGTTTTATCGGGCGTTACCACGAACATGGTGTCGTAAACCATTTCACGTAATACCGGAATACCGGCATAAACAGGGAATGTAAGCGTATCGTGTTGAGCCAAAGTATAAGGAAATGCCGGCAAATCGTCATCCAGCACGAACCACATGAAAGTTAATCCGTATTGTGTAATTGAGTTGATGATTACGGAGGTGTCGGAGGTGTTTATAATATGCAATGGGATTCCATCTATCATCTCGTCTTGTGTTTGAAACCAAACCGTATCGGGGTTAAAATGCAGGGCCTGATCGTTTACAACAAACTGATGAGGTTCGGGAAGGCCGATAAAGGGATGGTTGGCACGGTGGCCGGAAGCATCGGAAGCGAAGAGGTAATAGTTCACGGTATCTCCCGGTTCGGCTCCCGTAATGTTTCCGGAATAGCCCATAGGGTTGTCTGCTTCGGGCGACATCAACAGGGTGTCAAAACTACCTTGATTAATTTGATAGATGATAAAAACAGAATCCTGGTAAACAGGTTGTCCGCTGTAGTTATAAAGATTGGCAGAAATGGGATAGCTGTAATCAAAATCAACGTTACCCAAAACAGGCACATGCCAAATATAGAGCTGATTAATGTCGGCAATACCTTTGGTGCGACAGTGCAGAGCATCGGTATCGTACCACCCGCTGTAAAAAATTCCTTTAACCTCATACCCCGGCATAGCTTCCTGATAAGCTGAAAGAGCATCATCATCCCAGGGGCTTCCGGTAATAGGAACCAACACTTTTTTATTTAAAATCAGCGAATTGGTATAAGGGGTTTCCTGTGGCGATCCCGGTGTGAACACCCGAAACACTTTATAGTGGTCGCCATAGCTGCTTATCTGATTGGTAAAATAGGTGGCCACCGCTTCAAAATCGCCGTAACGGGGATCGGTTGAAGCAACCCGGCCGATCATGATTTTATCGGGGGCTAAAAATTTTCCCCAGCAGTCGATGTGCTTAATATACTCTCCGAGAGGATCTGAAGTGATAAAATAGGGGTCGTTGCCGAGATAGTTTTTAACAAGTGTGTCAACATCTTGTTCCGAAAGAGAGGGGTTTTCTTCCAGCACCAAATCGGTGGAAGCAGCCTGTCCCATCCCGTTGCACATGTAATTTCCGCCGGTGTGGGTTAGGTTCATTCCAAACAAATTGATGCCCAGATACTGAGCAATGGCCGCGGGAATGTTGTTATCGTTGGGACGGGGACGGTTGTAAGGGAAATCGACAATACCCGCATTGTTGTTTCCGTCAAAAATAAAAAACGGGCCATAATCTCTGGTCCAGTACGAATCAGTTTGAGCAAAAACAAAATCGCATTGCGAAGTATCAACATTACCAGAAACATACATCGACAGCACACTTTGTTTTTCCTGCTGGTTAGCCACGATGGTTAGCACGCGGGTATCTTGTGCCATTTCGGCTATTAGCGAGATAGGGATTCCAAAAGGGTAGCGAACCATTACGGCCTGCATTGGGTCGAATTCGGCCACGTTACGGATAAATCCTTCGGGTGGGTCGGTAGGGGTAAAATCGAGCCTGGTGTTAACCGGTTGGTTCATCTCCTCTTCCGAGAGGTAATGAAGCCTGCTAAAATCTTTTTTGTTTTGGGCAAAAACAGTAGAAACTAAAACAATGATTGAAAAGCTCAGCACGTAAAGATGTTTCATAATTGATCGGTTTTAACGGGTAGAGATACAATATATTGACAAACCTAAAAAATAAAACGTTGCCAACCGCTTTCATTACGATAGATAATCTATTATCTTTGTCAGTAAATTAAACTATATGATTATGTCGATACTTAATATTTTTAGTATGGGAACCGCTCAGCTTGCAGGCTGGTTTGGCGGTTACGAAGTTATTTTAATCGTAGTGGTAGTGCTGTTGCTTTTTGGCGGTAAAAAAATTCCGGAGCTGATGCGTGGCATTGGTAAAGGGGTAAAAGAGTTTAAGGGAGGCATTTCGGAAGGAGATGAAAAAGACGATAAAGAACCAAAAGAAACAGGCACAAAGTAGCATAATCTTCGCAGAAAAAAACCTCACTTGTAAAATACAGATGAGGTTTTTTTTATGTTCGTTATCTACCGGTTTAAACTACCACATACGAGGCATAAATTGCAAAAGCAATGGCTGCAATAATAATCAGCCACCGAAGGGTTGAACTAATTTCGTCTGTTTCGGGGTGGTAATCGTATTTAGGATTATGCGTATCTTTCATCATTTAGGGTAATTTATCCAACCTTCCGCATTCGTTAAACGCAACCACAAAAGCATCGTAAATACCATTTATGTTTCGTATCACGTTTCTTCTGTCGCGGGCTTCATTGTAAGTTGCATACGATCCTACCGTGTAAATGTAATATCCGTTGTGGCGGTCTTCCTGAATTTCATTAACAGGGATATTGTATTGTGCACTCAGTTTTTCACGCGATAAAGGTTTCCCGTATTTTGCTTTTATCTGAACCCGGTATTCAGGGTTCGGCCTGGCAGGAGCTTCGGGTTGTTGAACGGTTGTGGTTGTTGCCGGCACTACTACCGGAGGCTCCACGGGTTTTTGTTCTTCAATTTCAAGCACTTCCACTTGCTGCCCGGGTTGAACCGGTTCGGGTGTTATCACCTCTTCAACTTGTGTTGTAGTATCGGTTCCATAATCGTAATAATTTGTTTCGTCTCCCGAGTTGTGATACGGCGGGGCTTTTGATTTACCCACACCAAACCGCCACGAAAGGCCCAAAGAGGTGTAGTTATACACATCAAAAGGAAACCCCTTTTCCCAATGGTCGTAAGCATCAGAGTTCATACCCCGGTTAGCCGACTCAAGGGTAACATGAAGGTTATCGTTAATCCTGAAATCGGCGCCCATGCCTACTGTTAATATCCCTTCCAGCGTTCGTCCGCCAATACCTTTCCCGTGTCCGTTTCCAACCTGTGCAACTATTTTATTGGTACCCAGTTCGTAAACGGTAGTGTTGTATTGAGTAAGGCCAACACCTGTTATCATATACAGATTTAAAAAACGGTCAGATCGTTTTTGCCCGAAGATATTGTTGAAATTAATGGTAAAATTAACGTTGGTTTCGATATAATCCGATTGAAAATAGCGTTTCCACTCGCGTTTAGTTCCGGCCAATTGACCGTATAAAGCCTGGCCTCTAACACCAAAAACATACGACAGCTGCCGGCCAAACTGTAAGCCGGCACCAAAACGCCACTCGTTTTCGTTATTTGAAACAGGTACCCATTGGTATTGTTTTATATCACCGAAAAAAAGACTTGTTCCTCCGTTAAGGTTTAACTCCCAGTACGATTTATCCTGTGCTTTCATACCGGAAGGCAAAAGCAATAAGATAGTTACGCAGGCTGTAAAAGTAATAGCAAGTATATTCTTTTTCATAGATTTAGCATTTTAACTTTTAACGAATCATCCGATTATAAGTTTCAAGTAAATCAGATTTGCATTAAACCAGCCCTAAAAGTATAAAAATTTCCTTAAACACGCTCTAACCAGCCGTTAATTTCGTCTATTTGTACGGCGGGAATATCCAGTTTGTTTTTCTTACGGTACCCGTTTAGCTTTTGTTGAATGGCTGATGCTTTGGTTTCCTTTAAATCGGCAGGGGTTTTAAATCCGGCAGGAATCATGTGTTCGGCCCAAGCCTCTGATACCCCTGCTTTAACAAAGTCGTTGGCAGTAATGGGTTTTGCTTTCTGTTCAGGTTTCATTTGAGGGAAAAACAGCACCTCCTGAATAGAAGGCTGGTTGGTTAACAGCATTACCAACCGGTCGATTCCGATACCCATTCCCGATGTTGGGGGCATACCATATTCGATGGCACGCAAAAAGTCGTAGTCGATAAACATGGCTTCATCATCGCCTTTTTCAAGCAGTTGGAGTTGCTCTTCAAAACGAGCTCTTTGATCGATGGGGTCGTTTAGCTCGGTATAGGCGTTGGCAAGTTCTTTTCCGTTTACCATCAGCTCAAACCTTTCGGTAAGTTCTTCGTTGTCGCGATGACGTTTGCATAACGGCGACATCTCAACAGGGTAATCCATGATAAAGGTTGGCTGGATGTAGTTTCCTTCGCATTTTTCGCCGAAAATTTCATCAATCAGTTTTCCTTTACCCATGCTTGGGTCGGTTTCGAGGTTTAGTTTTCCGGCCACTTCTCTAATTTCCTCCTCCGATTTATGGGTTAGGTCGTATCCGGTAAACTCTTGGATAGCACCTAAAATGGACTGTCTTTTAAAAGGGGTTTTAAAATCGATTTCATTTTCACCCACCCGAACTTTTGTGGTTCCGTAAAGGTCGGTAACAATTTTTTCAATCATCTGCTCGGTGGTTTCCATCATCCAGAAGTAGTCTTTGTATGCCACGTACATCTCCATTTGGGTAAACTCGGGATTATGGAATCGATCCATCCCTTCGTTACGGAAATCTTTGGCAAACTCAAACACCCCTTCGTAACCTCCCACAATCAATCTTTTCAGATAAAGCTCGTTGGCAATACGCAGGTACAACGGCATATTCAGGGCGTTGTGATGGGTAATAAACGGCCGGGCTGCAGCGCCTCCCGGGATGGGTTGCAAAATAGGAGTTTCTACTTCGAGGTAACCTTTTTCCGTAAGGAAATTACGCATCGACCGGATTATTTGTGCCCGCTGCACAAAAGTTTTTTTAACATGATCGTTGACAATCAGGTCGACATAACGCTGACGATAGCGTTGATCGGGATCGGTAAAAGCATCGTAAAGCTGTCCGTCTTTTTCTTTTACAATGGGAAGCGGGCGAAGCGATTTTGCCAGCACCTTATATTCGGTTACATGAATGGTAATTTCTCCCATCTTGGTAATAAAGGCAAAACCCTTGATTCCAATAAAATCGCCAATGTCAAGCAGACGTTTAAACACCTTGTTGTACATGGTTTTATCGTCGCCGGGGCAGATATCGTCGCGCTTAAAGTAGAGTTGAATGCGACCGGTGTTGTCCATTATTTCGGCAAAGGAGGCGGCCCCCATTACGCGGCGGTTCATAATACGTCCCGCCATCGATACCTCTTGAAAGAGGGTGTTGTCATCGGGAAATTGCTCTAGTACCTCTTTGGCATAGGCCGATACTTTAAACATTTCCGGTGGATAAGGATTGATTCCCAATTTACGAAGCTCCTGAAGGGCTTCTCTTCTAACTATTTCCTGTTCGCTTAATTGCATCTTTTCGTGTTAAAAATTTTTGCAAAGATAAAAGTTAATTGAACAAACATACACACGAAATCATCACCTCTTTTTTTATTTTAACAAGAGGAGAAATAAATCAAGAATTCATTTGTATTATCAAATTTTACAATAGAAGTTGTTTAAAGTTAACTATCTGATTTATTTGAGATTTAGAAAATTGATGTTTTTGTATTATTTAGCAATTTGAAGAGACGGTTTCACTATTAACACTAAGAGATACCATACAAATGCCCTGAAAGGGCTTCTTATTTTAATCCGGGGCAACGTCCCGGATAGCTATGCAGATAAGTATTTCGCTCCGTGGGAGCAGCTTATATCATCTTTCCTGTTAAGCTGCCCTTTCAGGGCGCATTCACAGCTTGTTTTTTAACCAAAGGCAAAGCCTTTGGTTAAAATAAGTTGGGCTTTCAGCCCGTTTTTTCTCAGATTCTTTTAGTGATAACGCGA
>CAZKGB010000071.1:0-9782 GCA_964551935.1 uncultured Lentimicrobiaceae bacterium
CCATTCGATATTTACTCTGAACCTGTTTACGGAATTAACGATATAAAAAAGATTTTGCCCCATCGTCCTCCATTTTTGCTGGTTGACAGAGTGCTGTATCTTGACGATAAGTACATTGTAGCCGTTAAAAATGTTACCATGAATGAACCGTTTTTTACCGGCCACTTTCCTGATGAACCTATTATGCCCGGAGTACTTCAGGTTGAAGCACTGGCACAGGCCGGCGGAATATTTGTTTTGAACTCGGTTCCCGATCCGGAAAACTATTCTACTTACTTCCTTAAGATATCTGACGTAAGATTTCGTTCAAAAGTAGTTCCCGGCGACGTGTTAATTTTTTCATTAATCCTGACAGGCCCCATTAAAAGAGGAATTTGTACTACCTATGGTAAAATATTTGTAGGCAACAAAGTCGTTATGGAAGGATTTTTAACAGCTCAAATAGTAAAAAATAAATAGCAATTTCGATGAATCAACCACTTGCATATGTTCATCCTCAGGCAAAAATTGCACCCAATGTGGTGATTGAGCCTTTTGTTAACATTGAAAAAAATGTGATAATTGATGAAGGGACCTGGATCGGGTCTAATGTAACTATTATGGAAGGCGCCCGTATCGGGAAAAATTGCAAAATTTTCCCCGGAGCTGTAATTTCAGCCATCCCTCAGGATTTAAAATATGATGGTGAGGAAACCGTTGTCAAAATTGGTGATAACACAACCATCAGGGAATTTGTTACTATTAATCGTGGAACAAAAGCCAACATGGAAACGGTAATTGGCAACAATTGTTTGTTAATGGCTTACGTGCATATTGCTCACGATTGTATTATTGGTAATAATGTGATTTTGGCCAATGCCTGTAACCTGGCCGGCCATATCGAAATTGATGACTGGGCGATAGTTGGAGGCCTTTCGGCGGTTCACCAGTTTGTACATATCGGTAAACACTGTATGATTTCCGGTGGAAGCCTGGTTAGTAAAGATGTGCCGCCATTTTGTAAAGCAGCTCGCGAACCGCTTGCTTACGTGGGAGTCAATTCGATTGGCTTGCGACGCAGAGGCTTCGACAATGAAAAAATCAATGAAATCCAGGAGGTATTCCGTTATTTGTTTTTGAAAGGCAGAAATGTAACACAAGC
This sequence comes from uncultured Lentimicrobiaceae bacterium, assembly GCA_964551935.1. Taxonomy (GTDB): domain Bacteria; phylum Bacteroidota; class Bacteroidia; order Bacteroidales; family F082; genus B16-G9. The sequence continues at coordinate 1,142 of CAZKGB010000071.1, forward strand.
TGTTCGCTACATCGAAGCAGGCATTCATGCTACTCCCGAAAGAGATGAAATACTTTCATTTATTAGCCGGTCGCAACGGGGAATTATGAAAGGATATATTGGGTTAAAAGAAAAAAACAATAAATTATAAATTATTATGGCAACAACAGCAGATTTTAGAAACGGATTAATTATTGAGTTTAACGGTGATTTATACACGATTGTTGAATTTCAGCACGTAAAACCCGGTAAAGGCCCCGCCTTTGTTCGAACAAAACTTAAAAACCTTAAAACCGGAAGAGTCATTCCAAATACCTTTACCTCCGGGGTGAAAATTAATGTGCAACGGGTTGAAAAACGTCAATATCAGTTTTTGTATAGCGAAGGGGATACTTTTCATTTTATGAATACCGAAGACTACGAGCAAACCTTTATTGATAAAAATATGATAGCAGCTCCCGAACTTCTTAAAGAAGGGGAGATGGTGGATATCGCTTTTCATACTGAAACCGAATCACCTATTTATTGCGAAATGTCTAATTACGTGGTATTAGAGGTAACCTATACCGAGCCCGGCGAAAAGGGCAATACGGCCACCAACACTTTTAAAGATGCCACCGTTGAAACAGGTGCCACGGTAAAAGTACCCCTCTTTATAAATACCGGCGACAAAATCAAGGTAGATACCCGTACAGGTCAATATTCGGAAAGAGTAAAATAGGATAGGCGAAAGTTAAAATACCTGTCAAATTTAGAAAAGCTATGATTTCAATCATGGCTTTTTTTGTGCTCGGTTTCCGTCGTTTTTTAGTGTTCAAAAAAGCGTAAAAAGTGCAGCCAATAAATAATAATGACTATTCAATCCGGTGCTCTTTTTCAGTATCGGTGAGATGGTACACATCAAGTGCTACAATAATTGCAATGAATCCCCAAAAAGGAACCGAAAGTTTATCCGTGTCGAGGAAGTTATTTAAAAAGCCATGGGCAAAGTATGTTATCAGTCCAAGCAGCGACATCAAACTTAAAAATTTTACCTCCTTGTCTTTCGATTTGATGTACACTTTTATTCCGGTATAAATAACAAAGCCAACCAAAAGCAATACAATTAAGCTGCCGGGAAGTCCCTCTTCGGCCAATGGGCCTAAATACTCGCTGTGTGCGTTTCCTTTATCTCCCAGGTTGGTGCTGATAATGGTTTTCTCTTTCGATCGTTGGTAAGGAGCATATACAAACTGATAAGTTCCGGGTCCCCATCCAAAAACAGGTCTGTCTTCAAACAGTCGTAAAGCCGACTGCCAACGATTGATCCTTTCCAGGTTAGAAGCGTCGGATGATATGTTGGCCATAGACTCCACATGTTCAACAAAATTTCTGGATGACTCGGTTTTGTTTTTCTCCAGCTTATCGAAAATCTGATGCTGAAAGGTAAAAAAGAGCGTAATCAAAACGGTTACCGTTAAAAATATCCACTTGAATTTAATTTTTAACAAAATCAGAATAAACACAACCATTGCGGCGCCAACACTTAGCCAGGCTGCGCGGCTGTACGACAGGATGATGGCGGTAATAAAAATAAGTAAAACGACAGACGAAATTGCTCTTGTCCATTTTTTAGCTCCGGGGTAGAAGATGAATCCAACAATCACCGGGAAATACATGGCCAGTGCTGCACCATACGCTGTATGGTCGTTGTAAAACGGCGACATGACCCAGTGTCCGGTTTCTTCGTCGAAGTTGTATTTGGCATGCACGCTGATGGTGTAAAATATCACTCCGACAAAGGCGGTGATGTAAAGCCAGTAAAATCGCTTGATGTTTACTTTTTCTTTAAACATAAGCGTGATAACAAAATAAAATGGCACTACAAACCAAAGCCTTGATAAAAGGTATTTTATCGAAACCACCGGCATGTCACTGGTGAGGGTTGTTATCAGCATCCAAAGCAGGCCTAAATAAATAATATACGAAATGGGATGGCCTGCAATTCGAACATCATATTTTTTATGATTTACCAGCAGGTTAGCGGTAAAGATAATCAATACGCCAAACATGAGTGGCTCGGTGGGAAGTGATACCCCCAACCCCATATCAATATCGCGGATGTTTACAGCCAACGGGGTGAAAAAAGTAATTAACAACAATATCTTATCCAGCGAAACCAGATAGTAATACAGAACGATTAAAACTACGGGCAATAAAAAAAACCAATAGATATCTTTATTTACAACAAGGTAAAAGTTTACAGCTAAGAAAATAACTGTAAGAGCGTAAACCCATACTATTTTCGTTTTTTTTAACAAAATGGATACTAAACGTTTTTAGATTTCTTTGTCTCAATAAAAATAATAACAAAAAATGCGAAGACAAAAGCAGCAAGGGTAATCATGGCCACAACCAACCAACGGATGGGGTAGCTTTTTTTATCGGCAACAAACGGGTGTGTAATGATGTTGGAATAGGTCATGTGCGAATAGAGAAAACGCTCGGCCAATTCCAAATCTTTTTTCGTTTCTACGTATGTAGTGGCTTCGTCGCGTAACATTTCAGCAACTTCTATTAATTGTCCACTGCTTTCACCCATATTTTTAAAAAGTCTTTTTGCCTCCTTTTTATCAATATTTGATTTTCCTCCTCCAATGGTTCCAAGGTATCCTTTGGTTATTTCCTGCGATTGATACTCGTATTGAAAAACTCCTTTTTCCGAACCAAGATATGACAGTATTGTTCTCAACGAATCCATGTCGTGACGCTTACGGGCAAGTCCTTCTTTGTACATTTTTACCACTTCGGCATATTTCGATTTGTGTAAACTGGCGACTTTCCAATCGTAGAGTTGCAAAATTCTGTCAACCATTTTTTTTGCCGTTACGGGATTCGAATCTTCAACTTCAACCATCACCGATTCATAAGGCGTTTTGCTGATTTTAACTTTGTCGTGGTATTGATTTAATAAGGCTGTTTGGTAGTATTTATAAGTCTTTTTAATGTTATAGTGATTTCCCAAATCAAAATCCTTAATCATACTGTCGGTAATATCCTGGGAGTTTAAAATCTGAAGCATCTGCTCTGTATTACTCTCTTCCGAATAGGAGTCGATGTTGGCGGGATAGGCAACTGCATAGGATTTATAAAGTGGGGTAATAAAGGTTGGGCCGGAAAAAATCATTCCCAATACAGCCGCTACAACAACAATTACCAACAAGTGAATCTTCCACTTATTGAGTAATCCTAGCAAATTTGAGCTGTTTAATAAATTGTCCATTTTTATATTCTTTACTTTATTCTCATTTATTTTATTACTGTTAGCTGACGTTGTTATTTCTTCAGGCTCCTTGTTCAGAGCGTTATTAACAGGTTTTTCCTTTATAGCAACCTCCCGGATACTTTTTTTGTCAGCTGCTAGCCATTTTCTTTTTTTTTTTTTTTTAAGGTAACCTCTTCTTCCTCCTCCGCTTTGTTAAAATCGATAATACCTAAAATAATAATGGCCAGAAGTATAGCCGAAATGGTAGATATAACAACAATAAGCCAGCGTATAGGATAGGCCTTTTTTTCGGCTTTGTAAGCATCACTTACAATAAATGTATGCGGAAGATTTTCAACGGCATCAACTTTTGCCTCTTCGTACTTTTCTTTTATTTCGCTAAGTTGTTTTTTATCGTGTTCCAATGCATCACGTAACGAAACATAGGCTCCGCCGTATTTAGCAAGTATGTCCAGCTTTTTTTGTAGCCGCTTTATGCCGTTGTTATTTCCTTTTGCCATTTCGATGGCCAACTGACGGTTAAACATTTCGGCCTGACTTTCATAATCATGAACTCCCAACTCGCGCAGTTTTGTTAGTGAGTCCTCTTTAGCCTGGATAAGGTTCCGCTGTTTTAAATATTCCCCTTTAACAATGTTAAAGGCTTTAATGGCAATGGTTTTTTGCATGCGGTTAATGGTAGAATCCAATAAGCGAGCCACATTGTTAGCCATATCGGCAGCCATTTGGGCATCTCGGTCCAAAACGGTTATTTGTACCGCCATAAATTCTGTTCGGCGAAACCTGAAATTATCTTCATATCGATGGTACAGCTTGGTATACCGGTACTTTTCGTTTGGTTTGATGTTGTAATGGTCCATTAAATGGTACTTTTGGATAATCCTGTCACGGATTTTATTGGAGTTTAAAACCTGAAGCATTTGCTCGGTTTGTTCGTCTTCACCAAATTCCAAAATATCTTTGGTATTATTAAAAGTACTGCTTAATAAAGCTTTTGAAATAGAATTACTGGCCGTAGGAAAAAGAATAACCTCCGATTTATAAAGAGGGGTTATAAACGTTGGCCCTGAAAATAGGGCTGATAAAATAACAGCAATGATAACAACAACTAAAAGTGTTGATCGATATTTTACGACAATATTAAACAGAACAGCCGAGTTAAACAGCTGCTTCGATTTATTTTTACTACTCATTGTTTCTTTTTAGTAAAGAAAGCAAAAATAGGAAATAAATTCAACCGACCATGCATCAGATAAAACTAATCGGCAATAAAATTAGGTATGAGCTGTTCCGCTTGTCTATTTATCTGTAGATTCATTCATGCGTAAAATGGCAACCATGTCAGCAATATCCAGTAATTTTAATACAAAAGCTGCAGCAAGGCCCACCAGTAATGTTATGGAGATGGTGAACGGCCACAATAAACCTGAAAACGATTTTAACAACCAGGCTGTAGCACCCGTAAAAATAACAGTAAGCAACATACGTAAAAGAAGCATCCAGTCGAATTTAAACTTGAAAATTTTAACGGCAAGTAAAATGTTTAGCAACGCAGTTATACTTTGAGCGGTTAAACTGGCGTATGAGGAACCCAGGGCCTGGATGCGCGGAATTAAAACAAGGTTCATGATAATATTACTTGCCATCCCAACAAAAGCAATGATATTTAGCCATTTTAAGTTGTTGTTGGCTGTGAGTAAAGTACCAAAAATATAGTTTGATGAGATGGCTACAAAGCTAAACATAAGCACCCTGAATACTGCAGCCGACTCCATAATCCTGCTTTGAAAATCAGCAGCCGATTCAACACCGTGAGGCACATACATTAACAGCATAAGTTCTTTTGAATAAAAAAATGATGTTACGGCAATAATCATGGAGCCGGAAATGATAATTGAAAACGAGAGTCGTAATAATTTCCCGATGGCTTGCTTTTCTTTTATCATTTTCGAAAACAGGGGAAGCAGCAATACCGAAAACAGGAAAGCAAAATTTTGTCCTGCATCCAGCATTCTAAAGGCTGCCGAATAGATACCTGATTGTAAATCGCCCTCCTTTCCGGGAATAAGCCTTTCCAAAAAAACGGGGTCTATTCGGTTATAAAAACTCATCAGGAGTACCAGTAGGGCAAAAGGGAGACTTTTTTTAATAATCATGATAAAGAAGGCCGGGTTCCAGCTAAACTTTAGTTTTGAGGTGTGTGCTATCACCACGCTCAATGCTACCAGCACCGATACCAGATAAGCCGCTGTTTGACTGTAAACAAACCACTCGATATTAAACCGGTTATGGGCAACCCCGGTCCATAGCAGAATGCCCACAATTAAAATCATCAGCAGGCGATCGAGCACCGATAAAAAACTATCAATGGCAAAAAGCAGAAGTCCTGAAATATTGGAGCGGAGATATAATAAAAAAGAGAGTAAAAACTGGTTAAAACCTACCCAAAACAGTAGTTTTAGTTGTTCCCCCCGATATCCAATCAGGTATCCAACCAAAAAAATTATTATGCCGTAAAGTACTCCTAATAGCAATTTTATGGTTCCAATACCCATAAGGTGTTTGTCCAGCAGCTGATTGTTTTGAGCAATATTACGATTGTTAAAATTGGTGATGCCCAAATCAAGAAAAATAAAGAATAAAAATGAGAAATTGAATACTGAAAAGTAAAACCCGTAGTTTTCAGGCCCAACCACGTTGTAAACCTGTCGATCGACACCTAAAATCCAAAAGGGTTTTACCAATAGATTCAGAAAAAGAATCAGACTCAGATTTTTGAGGAATTTTTTTTGCATCACGGCAAAAGTAAAAAGTTAATGTCAGGAAATAAAAAAACCGGACTTATTATTTTTCGCTGTCAAATACTATGCAATATCAACTGCCGGGCTCTTATTTTCCCCGACCCTGAATAACAATAATAATTGTGTAAATTAATATTTTAAAGTCCATGGCAATCGACATGTTTTCGATGTACAGGATATCATATTTCAGTCTGTCAATCATTTCGTCAACGGTTGAAGCGTAGCCGTATTTTACCTGCCCCCATGAGGTAATACCCGGTTTTACTTTAAGGAGCAACCGGTAGTGAGGTGCTCGTTTAACTATTTGATCAATATAATACTGGCGCTCCGGACGGGGCCCTACCAGCGACATGTCGCCTTTTATTACCGTAAAAAACTGTGGAATTTCATCAAGGCGTACTTTCCGGATAAACCGTCCAAAAGGAGTTATTCGCGGATCGTCGTCCGACGAAAGTTGAGGGCCGGTTTTTTCAGCATCAACATACATCGAGCGGAATTTATGCATCGAAAACACTTTCCCTCTTTTTCCAACACGATCTTGTGAAAACAAAATGGGACCCGGGGAGGATAGCTTTACCCCGATAGCGGTGAATAAATAAAAGGGGAGTAAAAGAATAATGGCGATTAATGAAAATACGATGTCAATAATTCTTTTAAGGCTCTGTTGCCAGGCAGGCATTAAGTCAGGTGAGATTTCAATAAGGGGTGTATGGAAAATACCTTTGATTTTTACCGACCCGAAAATGATATCCTGCATCAACGGTATGACCTTAATGATAACGTTGGAATCTTCCAGTTCCAAAATAATTCGCTCAACGGTTTCCTTTTCTGAGCGCTCAATGGCAATTATAACTTCCTCTACGTTAAACTCTTTGAGGATTCTGTTTAAGCTTTTGTAATCTCCTAAATGAGGTAGGTATTCGGCCAGTTTGTAAGCTTTACGATCAAAAACATTAACAAAGCCAACAAACTTATTACCCGATGAAATTTCCTGATTGGTGATGTCTTCGTAAACTTGTGTGGCGTTTCCGTTGCTACCGATTATTACCGTGTTAAAACCCAAAATGCCTTTGTGAACTCTGCGCACTGTTCGGGTTGTAAGGTATAACCGGAATGAATATGTAAAAAAGAAATGAAGGAAAAACAGAACCAAAAATGATTTATAATACCCCTGATAGGTATTAATTACATCGTCCAGAATTAAAACGAAAAAGATAATGGTTACACCAATAAGAGTTGAAGTAAGGGTTTGTCCCAATTCACGCAAACGGGCTTTCCGGTAAATACGCCGGTAAGAACCTATTAAAGTGTACAACAGAAGCCAAAAAACGGGAACGACAATAATAGCTATCCAATACTTTTGGTCGTGTATCATGTGGCCAAAATAATTGGTAATGCCCTGTTCTTCGTTAACCTTACGGTATAAATAAAATAAGGTCCAGGCAAGTGTTGAGGCAAGCCAGTCTAAAAATACGTATTTAGCAATCTGTAACTTCGCGTTCATAAGTTATTGTCGATATAATAATTTTATGTTATCAATGTATATTTTGGCCATATCGTCGTTCGACCCGATAATTGCTCTGAAATATATTTTAAAATCGTAGGCATTGGTATAGCGTGATGTTGTGGGAGCCAGGTTAACGTAAATTTTGTTCCACTCCGGCGATTTGTTTAAATATACCAGGTCGTCCCACTTGAAGTCGCCCGGTAAACTGGTTAAAACTCCCACCAGCATCGGGATGTCGGTTTTGAAATTTAGCTCCAGAGCAACCGGTGTTCCGTCACGTGGTAAATCATAAGCGTCAAAGGAGTAGCCCCAAAACATGGGGTTGTTTTGAGTTAATACAATTTTTCCCGAGTAGCTTGAGTTGCTGCTTAAAAAAGCTTCCGGGCTGTTGGATGGTGTTGTTTGCTCGATGGTGGTGTCGCTGGTTTCCGATTCTTTAATGGAGATATAAGAACCTTCGAAATCTTCGAGCCATATAAATTTAGTGTTGGTGTAATATTCTGTTTTTATATCTCCTAAGTCGATAACGGAATCAGGAATAAAATTAAAGTTCTCATAAATAATGGGGTGATAAAAGGGGTAGGGTATCCGTGTGCTGGAAATGCCGTTTAGCTTAATACCGGGGCGAATTTCTAACCGGTGAGTTCCTTCGGCCAGAATGGGAAAGAGCGCAGGAAGCTGAAAAACTCCCATTTGCTGATCGTCAACATAAACCCAGACATCCGATATTTCCTGCGATGCGCTACCTTCAACAGGGTAGTAGGTTTCCAAAAAAACAGAATCTATTTTGATGTAGGCAGGAATGGTTTGTGAGCTTTGCATCTTGCGGCATCCACCCGCCATCAATAAGCTAAAACCCAAGCTAAATAAAAAAATATAATAATATACTTTGTAATCCTTTTTCAATATCCCCTTACTGTTTACTGATTCTAACGTATCCAAAAGTTAGTTATTATCTTGGTTGAGTATTTATTTTAACTATTTATTAACATTTGTTTTCTCAACGGGTCGGTTATCCGCTCAAGTTGCTTGAATTGATTGTTTTTTCTAAAATTTGTCTGGCAATTTGTATGGCTTTAAAGCTGGTGT
>CAZKGB010000072.1:0-9578 GCA_964551935.1 uncultured Lentimicrobiaceae bacterium
ATCGGTGGAGGGTGTTTTTATTCAGTTCCCTCTAAAACCCGCCTGGGCCATCACCATTCATAAAAGCCAGGGACTCACTTTTGAAAAAGCTGTAATTGATGCACAAGATGCCTTTGCCCATGGCCAGGTTTACGTGGCTCTTAGTCGCTGTAAATCGCTTGAAGGCATGATTCTCAGCAGCAAAATTACTACCACAAGCATAAAGCACGACACCACCGTAGAGCGATTTACTAAAAACTTTGAAGAGCGGCAACCCGACAGCAACGAACTCATAAAATCGAAACAGGCGTATCAAAAACAGTTGCTTTTCGACCTTTACGACTTTCAGCTGCTACAACGACGGATTTATTATGCGATAAAGCTATCGAAGGAGCACACATCTGTTTTGCAGATTGATTTAAAAGAGCCCTTTTTCGAAATAAGCAACAAGGTGAAAGAGGAGATTGCAGTTGTTGCTGAAAAGTTTCAAAATCAACTCAAAGTGCTGCTTTTAAAAGAACCGGAAGCAGAAAAAAACGAGGCTTTACAGGAAAGGGTTATGAAAGCATCGGAATACTTTTCGGAGAAGATACGAACGTTGGTTCTGGATAAGGTGGATGAAATAGTGGTAGAAACCGACAACAAAGCCGTTCGAAAATCGCTGAACGATGCCGTAAAAAAAATTAAACAAGAAGCCGGTTACAAATACCTCTCGCTTCGGGCTTGTAGAAAAGGGTTTGTCGTTAAGGACTTTATCGAGGCAAAAGCGAAAGCAGCCATTGAAGAACCCGCCATTAAGAAACCTAAAAAACGAGCATCAGCAATTATTAGTACCAACGTGGAGCACCCCGAACTTTACGAGCGGATAAAACATTGGAGAAACGCCAAAGCAGATGAACTTAAATGGAATCATTACATGGTGATACCGCTAAAAGCCATGCGCGAAATAAGCAATAAATTGCCCTTAACACTTCCCGCCCTCAAAACCATAAAAGGTATTGGAAAAAAGAAAATCGAACTTTTCGGCAGCGAACTGCTGGCCATAATTTCCGATTACTGCGACGAAATGGATTTTGAACCCGAACCGATATTTATTCCTGAAGAGAAACCCAAAAAACCCAAAACCCCCACCAGACAAATAAGCTTTGAAATGTGGCAGGAAGGAAAAACCATTGAGCAAATCGCCGCCGAGCGCGGGTATGTCGTCAGCACCATCGAAGGTCACCTGACCCCTTATGTTGAAAGCGGTGATATTGCCATTGAGAAATTGGTAAATTCCGAGGCTATCAAGTTTATTTCCGATTACTTTACAGAACATCCGGAAGCCTTTCCCGGCGAAGCCAAAGAAGCGTTAGGCGACAAAGTTAGCTGGAGAGATTTGCATTTTGTCAGAGCCTGGATAACACACAAGCAAAATGATGACATTGCAACGAAAACAGCTATGAAGTGATGGGAGTTACTACTTACTGCCTACTCCACACCTTCTTTAAGTTTTCGTAAAGCTTCCACCCGGTTTTTCACATCCAGTTTTGAGTAAATGTTTTTAATATGGGTTTTTACCGTGTTTTGCGAGATAAACAGTTTTTCGGCAATTTCAGCATTTTTATACCCTTCGGCGATAAGCTGAATAACTTTCATTTCCTGTTTCGTTAAATTGGCTCTTTCAATTTGCTCCAAATTGGTTTTCTTACCGCAATCTTCACTTTTGTTATCCAGTTTGTTTTGCATTTCGGTAACCTGCAACAAGTAGTTTTGCAATTCCAGATTTAGCTTTTGCTGGCTTAACTGTGCCCGTCTTCGATGTGAATAAAATAAAACGACTACAAGAATAAGCAAAGCCACCATTAAACTAATGAACATGGTTTGCCACTTGATTTGTTTGTTGCGCAATTTTTCCTGAAGCTTTAAAAGTTCTATCGTACGGTTTTTTTCTTTAACCTGATACTTGGTCTCCATCTCGGCCACAATAGCCTGATTTTGAAAGTTCAACAACGAATCTTTTAAAACATTGTGAAATTGCATTAACGAAGCTGCTTCACCGTACCTACCGGAAGCGAGATAAATTTTCGATAGCAACTCCGAAGTTTTTAATAACCCATCGCTAACGCCAATAATTTTATACAGCTCATACGACTGTTTCATTTTTAGGGTAGCCTTTGCGATATTCCCCAAGGCAAAATAGAGTTCCCCCTGATTGCGCAATACGGCAGCTTTATCTTTGTTCGCCCCCAGCGAATCAAAAATGGCATACGCGTTATCAAAATTTTCAGCAGCTTTAATATAATCATCCTTTTCCAGGTACATTCGTCCCAGGTTATTAATTACCGTGCCATATCGATCCACCTTGCCGTAAATCCGGTAAATATCCAACGCCTTTTGATAATAGTAGATGGCAGAATCGGGATTATGAAGCAGCTCATCGTAGTTAACGCCAATATTATTCAGGTTGGAGGCAATTTTCAAAGTGTCGCCGGCCAATATTTTTAAACGTATGGCCATTCTGGCATACTCGATGGCCTTTTCAGGATTCTTTAACTCCTCGTAAATAACACCAATATTACTGTAAGCAAAAGCCAGCGGAAGGGTGTCGTTGGTTTTTTGAAAATAATCAGATAACTCTAAAAATGTTTTAATTGATTCTTTATAATGTCCTTGCAAATCAAGCAGCACTGCCTGATTACCTCTCATTTTAATACTCATCAGCGTATCGCCGGCCATCAGGTAAGTTTGCTCGGCTTTTTGAAAATACTCTTTGGCTACTTCGTATTTCGAGTAAGCATAAAACTTGTTGGCAGCTTTATGGTACAACTTAACCAACACTTCGGGCGGGGCTTCCTTTTTAAGAAGCATCTGCTCATATTTATCGGTAAAAAAATAGAGGCTGTCGATATCCTTTACCGAATGAAGCAAACCATCGTACTCATCAATCAACTTATGCTCTTTCATGGTTATAGTCTCTGGCACCTCTTCTTTTTCATGATTACACGAAAACAGAAAAGAGATCAAAAACAGCACAAGAACAAAACGTACTTGCCTCATCCAATAATCATTTTTAAATATCGTCAAAAAAAAAGATTCCTTTATACTGCGACAAAAATAACACAAATTGCGATAGGAATAAAATGAAAGTCTATTGGGAAAACCACGCTACAGCCCAAAAACAATAGAACTATCGTTGCCGCCAAACCCAAACGAATTGGTCATTACATGTTTGATTTCCTTTTGCCTGACTCCGGTAACCGGAGAAAGGTTAATTTCGGGGATGGCTGTAGAAAAGTTAATATTTGGAAATACCACCTGATGTTGCAGAGCCAAAATTGAAAAAACAGACTCTATGGCGCCGGCCGCCCCAAGAGTGTGCCCGGTGTAGGCTTTGGTAGAGCTAAAGGAGGGAATATTATCGGCAAACAATCTTATCAGGGCTCTCCCTTCCGTCAGATCGTTATTCTCAGTTCCCGTTCCGTGAACATTGATGTAATCGATATCTTTTGGTTGTAACCCGGCAACCATCAAGGCTTTTTGCATTGACATAAAGGGACCATCACCGGTATCGGATGTGGCAGTTTGATGGTTTGCATCGTTGGCATTACCATACCCTTCCAGCCGTGCGTAAATCGTCCGGTTTGCTTTTATCGCCACCTCTTCGGTTTCCAGAACCAAAAAAGCAGCTCCTTCACCGAGGTTCAATCCCGTGCGTGAAGCATCAAAAGGGCGACAATGATTCCGGTCGAGGATCATCAATGTATTAAAACCATTCAGCGTAAAGCGCGACAAAGCATCGGTTCCTCCCACAACAACTCTGTCAAGCAATCCGCTTTTAAGCATCTTTACCCCGAGAATCTGACTGTTAAGAGAAGAGGAACATGCCGTGCTAACGGTAGAGAGAAAACCTTTTATTCCCAGTAGTTCTGCAATTTTTTCGGTACTATCGCCGGCGTGGTGCGTATCGATATTTTCTTTATGCTCCCCCTTTAAAAAACCTTTATAAAAGAGCTCGCTCCTGTCCATCCCTCCGACAGTAGAAGCCGATATAAGTCCGGTAGTTTTAAGCTCTTCAGATGATAAGGCAGCATTTGATACGGCCTGTTTAGCAGCAATGGCACCCAGCAACGCTGTGCGTGTCCAGGGTTTACCTGCATCTACTCCGGCTTTTGCCATTAGCTCCCGGTGAGTGAGTTTTACTTCACCCATTACAAACTCCTCTTTATGAATTGTGTCGAGAACAGACAAAGGGGCAATTCCGGTGTGCATATCCACCAGCGAACGAAACGTTTCTTCTACGCCGAAGCCAATGGATGAAACGATTCCCATTCCTGTAACAACAATATCGCCCGACATTTACAAGCAGTTTATTTATTATGAGCTAAGATATATTCTGCCAGGCTTTTTACCGAATAAAAAATTTCCTGTCCCTCTTTAGGGTTTTCGATTTTAATTCCATACTCCTTTTCCAGCAACACGATTAGTTCCAATGCATCGATGGAGTCAAGGCCAAGGCCATCGCCAAAAAGGGGTTCGTTGGCATCTATTTCGTCGGGTTCAACATCTTCGAGGTTAAGCTGCTCGATAATTTGAACTTTAAGTTTTTCTATTAATTCTTCCATGGGGCAAATTTAATCAAACAATTGAAACTGGTGGGGGTATTTTTCAGGTTGTTATCACGAAAAAGATAATCGTATGATAATTTAATTGCCCGTCATAATTTGATTGTCCCACGGACGCATTTCATCCGATTTAGCCCAGACTTCAATCCATTCGGGAACGGGAATTTTTAGCGCTTCCATTCCCATCTTCCGCAACACCTCATTGGTTGGAACCAACCCTTTACGGGAGGTAACTGCCGAGCGTACCAGTGCCGATGCGTGAAGTTTTCCTTTGCTGAAAATCTTCTGCTCAAAATAAAACCATCGCTTATCAATCCCAATCACTTTCGAGTGAATTTCTATCTTTTTAAAAACCCTTAACCGGTAACGATAACGAATACTGATGCCGGCTACGATAAGACCCCACTTTTCAGACTTCAAATAACGCCACAGTCCCGTTCGTAGCGCCACATCGTAACGGCCAAAATCGAAGAGTGTAAGATACCGGCCGTTGTTTAACTCTAAAAAAGGGTCGATATCTGTTAAACAAACCCTGGTCTTTAAAATACTCACATCGCCCACTCCAATTGGCTTTCGCCTGCCTTTGGCGATAAAAACTTTGGCTAACCTATACCATGGGTACATTACTACAAAGTTTTAAAAGAGTGGATGGTTTCTATTGGATTGTCCGATTTAAAAACAGCATTTCCGGCTACCAACACATCTACTCCTGCCTGTATCAATTTCGGTGCATTATTAAGGTTAACACCGCCATCCACCTCAATAAGGGCTGAAGAACCTTTTTTAACTATTAATTCCTTTAATTGTTCAATCTTCGTGTAGCTGTTATCAATAAATTTTTGCCCGCCAAAACCCGGGTTAACTGTCATTAGCAAAACCATATCAACCTCGGTAATGATATTTTCAAGCAACATAACACTTGTATGAGGATTTAGTACTACACCGGCTTTCATTCCTTCCTGTTTGATGGCATGAACGGTACGGTTGAGATGGGTTACCGCTTCGTAATGAACTGTAAGAATATCAGCACCGGCGGCTTTAAAATCGGTTATGTAGCGCTCGGGTTGCACGATCATCAAATGGACATCCAATGGTTTTGTTGCCCATTTATTAATGGCTGAAACAACCGGGATACCAAAGGAAATGTTGGGAACGAAAACTCCATCCATCACATCCAGATGAAACCAATCGGCATCGCTTCTATTTACCATATCGATATCGTGTTGAAGATTTCCAAAGTTAGCCGACAACAGCGAAGGGGCAATCAAATGACTCATAATTTTATTTTTGTCAAAATTAAACATTTAGAGGCAATAGTGTAAAATTAATTTACCAGTTTAAATTAAGCCATGCCAAAAAAAAGCCGGTTCTTACAGAACCGGCTCTTAAATAGTTTATTAAACCCTTTTTTCTAGTATTTATCCCAGAAAAGTTTGGTTAACAAATCATCACCACCTATTGCCTGAGCAGCCTCATAATAGCTGTCAGCGTTCAATGTTTGTTCGTTAATAGGATAAGTGAATCTTGTTGGAACAGGGCCTCCTGTTACAGCACCGGGTGCTACATTCATTACAGGAAAATCGAGTCTTCTGTACTCGTTGTACTCTACTAAACCTCTGGTGTAAAAAGCAATGTAGGCTTGATTTCCGATGCTTTCTTTCCAGTTGTCCTGTGAGTAAGGTACCGTAGCGATGTAATCGGCAGCACCGGCAACACCCCAGAAATCGAAAGAAGCAGTGATGGCTGCGTTATAAGCCTCCTCAGCAGTTTGGCCTACACTGTAACCTCTGGCAGCAGCTTCTGCAATATAAAATTCAACTTCTGAATAAGTCATTAAAATACCGGGGAAATCTGCAACTTGAATAGCATCGTTAATATGTGAAGTATTCGAATACGCATTACTTGCACCATAGGTACCAGGAACCCATTCACCGTCAATTTTATTCTGGAAATAGGTATCCATTCTTGGATCGTTCAATCCTTCCATCAAATCCATAATGGTATTGGCGGGGACAAAGTCTTTACGACCGCTAAGCACGAGGTCTTCGTATAAAGGATTGGTATTGGGAGTATTTCCTTTGTAAGCAAACAGGGCATTATCAGCGGCAGAAGTGAAAACACCGGCACTAACAGCAGCTTCAACATTTGTTTGCGCTTTAGCGGCATCCACATCAGCCAGGTTAATAGCAATTTTAAGTCTCAGCGAGTTGGCAAACTTTTTCCAGGCAGCCACATCACCACCATAAAAGATATCTGCACCACCAAAACTCATATCTGATTCATCCAAACCATTGGAAATAGTTCCCAAACGAGTTAAAAGATCTGCATAAATGGTTGCAGCATCGTCGTATTTTGGATTTGGGAAATCAGTTGACAAAGCCTCTGTATAAGGTACATCACCAAAAATATTAACCAGGTTATGATAGACATAAATTTCGAGTATATCAATAATATACTCTTTATTTTGCCTGGTAACCTCCGTTTCGGCACCTACCAAATCCTGGTCTGCAATAAGTCTTTTGGCTTCTTCAAGAGGTTTTAAAACATATACATAATAGGTTCTAAAGGTATTATCAGGAATCGTACGATTCACGATATCGTAGTTAGCCTCATCAGTATAAGTTGTTTCAGTCCAATACTGTGAGAAAAGTTTCCAAACGTTAAGGTTAACGTTTGTGTTTGATATCTGGTCCATCAGCTCTTTTTCCGCATTGGAGAAGAGAAATGCCCCATCCACGTTTGATGGATTCTTCTTGTCTGTGTTCATGTCCTCAAAGTTCTTGGTACAAGAGCCAAGCATAAGACTTGTCAAGACAAGGAATAATATACTAATTTTTTTCATATCGATCAATATTAGAAGTTAATTTTTAAATTAAAACCATAATTCCTTGTTGCAGGCATAACACCACTTTGCCATCCTTGGATATTACCGGCTGACTGAGAAGCTTCCGGATCGGCATGAGGAAGGTTTTTGTACATAATCCACAAGTTTGTACCTACAAGACCAATACTTGCGCTGGCAATAAAGTTGTTTTCAAACAACTTTTTAGGAAGGTTATAATTAAATGTAACCTCACGCAGTTTCACAAATGAAGCGTCATAAATAAAGCCCGAATTTGGATTTCTGGACCAACCCCATACTCTGTAATCAAGAGCAGAAGTTCTTCTGATATTTTTCTCAAAAGTATCACCATCATCGGGTTTACCGTCACCATTGGTATCAGTCCAGGTAACACCGTCAAGAATCATACCACCACTATTGCTTGCATAACCGTTAGCCGGATCGTAACCAGGCAGGTCGATATAAGGAAGTAGTTCATTACCATCTTTATCGTAGATAGGATCTCTTACGGGGTTGCCAAGGTCGTTAGAATAATCTGTTTCGGCATAAAGGCCGGTACCCATACCATACCATTGGTCGAGTGAGAAGAGGCTTCCACCCATTTTCATATCAATAAGGAAACTTGCGCTAAAGTTACCAAAATAGAAAATGTTATTTACGCCGGCCATCCAGTCAGGAGTAATGTTTCCAATAACTTTATCGGAAGTGGAAGTTTTCATAAAATATCCGTTTCCTTGTACAATTTTACTTCCGTCGGGTGCATAAACATAGTCAGTTCCCTGAATAACACCGTAAGGTTCACCTTCACGGGCGTTAATGGAAACACCACCTTGTAATCTTGCTAACTGAAGGTTATCAATACCTTCGCCAAGGGTGATAACGGTGTTTTTATTGGTTGACCAGTTTAAGTTAATATCCCATGAAAAAGATTTTGTTTTAACAGGTGTTAAACCCAGTGCAACTTCAATACCTTTATTTTCCATTTCACCGATGTTTTTATATTCGGCTCTATATCCTGTAACTGTAGAGAGAGCAATTGGAATAATTGCGTTAACAGTATTGGTTTTATACATGGAGAAGTCGAGTCTTACATTGTTGTTAAACATACTCAATTCAAGACCACCTTCAATAGTTGAAGAAATTTCGGGTAATAAGTCAGGATTCTTTTTAATGGTTTGCATGCTGGCAAGAGTAACATCACCAAACGGAGCAACAACATTATAAGCATTTGCTGTACTTCCCCAAGGAGCATCGTTACCAATTTGTGCATAACTGAATCTCACTTTACCATGATTTAACCAATCGGCTTTAACCAGTTCAGAGAAAATAAAACCAACTGAACCGCCAAAGTATCCATATCCTCTGTTATCAACAGGAAGTGTTGAGGAAACATCGTATCTGTATGTACCGTCTAAATAGAGCATATTTTTCCAACCAAAACTCAAGCTGGTATAATAACCGTTAACACCAACAGGTTCGTAAGATTCTGCCGGAGGGAGCATAGGTGAAGCACTATTGCTAAGAGCATAAGTACCGGGAACAGCAAGACCACCATTTGTTGAAACATATGTTTCTTCTAAAGTGGTTCTTCTGATATTTGAACCGGCCAAAATATTTATATTAATATCTTCCGTAAGATTTTTGTAATATTTCAGCATTAAATCGAAGTTAGTTTCTGTAAAGTCGATGGTTTTTCTTGCATAACCGGACTGTACATCAGGACGTCCAACACCAAATTCACCAGCTACAGAACCAACAGCTTTACGCTCTTCAATCAAATAGTTGTAATGGTCGATTGAATATTTTGTGGTAAATTTAAGGCCATCTGTTATTTTCCAATCAGCCTGAGCATATCCCATAAACCTGTCTTTGTTATCTGACTGATAATTTTCATATCTCTGCCAGTAAGGGTTATCCCAATAAATAGGTGAAAGGTCGTTTTCACTTACCGGGTTCCATGTAATGTTTTTACCTGTCATGTCGTAATAATCTTTCTGCAATTTCATATCAACACCAAGGTTGAACCACTGGCGGAAAGAGGACAAAATATTATCGGAATAACCGGTATGGTTACGACCAATTGTTTTAATATTGTAATAATTTCCAGCGGCAGTAACAGTAATTTTATCGGTAATATCGGTTGAACCACTAAG
>CAZKGB010000073.1:0-9573 GCA_964551935.1 uncultured Lentimicrobiaceae bacterium
TTGTACCATTGTACCATTGTATCATTGAACCATTGAACCATTGAACCATTGTACCATTCTCCAAACATCACTTCATCCTCAACTTAATCCTTGTCAGTAACTTTTTGGTATAAAGCGGGAAATCCGATTTCATTATCCACCCGTAATAACCCGGATCCGATTTAAAAACATCTTCTACAGTTCTTCCCCTATACTTACCAAAGTTGATAACCTCTTCATTTTTATCATTATAAATTATCTGCCCCATTAAGTCGGCGTTACGATGATGACTTGAGAAGGCCTGCAACTGATTCATATCATTTTGAACGGGCTTGGATATATTACCGTCTCTATCCTTGAATTCAACCTCCTGATATCTGTCTAACTGAGCTTTTAAAATTTCATAAGTAGCTTTGGTATCGGCTTCAGCACTGTGGGCATTATCGAGTTCTTTGTTAAGGTAAAATTTATAGGCGGCGCTCAGAGTACGTTGTTCCATTTTCATGAAAATATTCTGAACATCAATAAGCCTTCGGTTAACAACATCAAAGTCAACCTCTGCACGCAAAAACTCTTCTACCAACAGGGGTATATCGTATTTAATAGCATTGTATCCTGCTAAATCACAGTTTTGCAGAAAGCGTTCAATCTCTTTGGCAACCTGTTTAAACGTGGGCTTGTCTTTAAGGTCTTCTTCGGTGAAACCATGCACCTTAACAGCCTCTTGCGCAATAGGATACTCAGGATTTAGCAACCAGGTTTTGCTCTCTTCGGTACCGTTCGGATTTACCTTATAAATGTTGATTTCAATAATACGATCTTTGGCAACGTTTAACCCGGTTGCCTCTATATCAAAAAAAGCCAATGGCTTTTGAAGGTTTAATTTCATAATAAATGTTTTGTGTCCGGCAAAAGTATGAAAATAGAGAAAGTCAATTATTTTAAATAATTAAATTTCTTCTTGATTATTAACAAAAATAGATTACCTTTGACCGACCGTTCAATCATAAATACGGATTACATGAGTCCCCGAACAGATAAACAGTTTAAAACCATCAGAAACGAAAAAATTGAATTGATTTCAAAAACAGCGTTAAGGTTGTTTTCCGAGCACGGTTTTGAATCGACATCGGTAAGCATGATAGCCAAAGAGGCAGGCATATCAAAAGGATTGATGTATAACTATTTTGAAAGCAAAGAGGCTTTGCTGAAACTAATAATCGGCGAAGGGCTTAAGGGGTTTCTTGGTATTTTAAAGGTGGAAGACAAAAGAGTTATTAAGCGTGAGGAGATTATTACTTTTATCGACATCAATATTCAGGCATTAAAAGAGAATCCGGAATATTTCAGACTTTACTTCACTCTGATTTTGCAACCCAAAGTATTTGAGTTGATGAGAGAGGACTTTATGCCGCTGTTTGAAAAACTGTTTGTGGCTATCACGACTTACTTTACACAAAAAGGCGAAAAAAATCCTTATGTAAAAGCACGATACCTAATGGCGGTTTTCGACGGGATCGGGATTCATTATATTTCCGATATTAATCATTTTCCTCTTGACGAAGTAAGAGATATTTTAGTCAATCAATTATAAAACAATCAGCTTCAAAAAAAACAAAGCATGAAAAAAACAATAACCATTTTCACACTGTTACTGTTGATTGGAAATCCCATTGCTTTTTCGCAGCAGTTGACAGCAAAGCAAATTATTGAAAAAGCCGACAACCTGCAACGCGGCAAAACCAGCTTCAGCACCTTTTCGATGACCATCGTCCGGCCCAAATGGAGTCGCACCATCGAAATGAAAAACTGGTCGAAAGGTCGTGATTTTGCCATGACCTACATCACGGCTCCTGCCAAAGACAAAGGACAGGTATTTTTAAAAAGAAAGACCGAAATGTGGAACTGGGTTCCATCCATCAGCCGGATGATTAAAATACCGCCTTCCATGATGTCGCAGGGCTGGATGGGTTCCGATTACACCAACGATGATATTTTAAAAGAGAGCTCCATTGTGGTAGATTACAACCAAAAAATAGTTGGGGAAGAAAAAATTAACGGAACAGATTGCTATAAAATTGAGTTAATACCAAAAGAGGAGGCTGCCGTGGTTTGGGGAAAAGTAATAAAATGGATAAGTAAAAAAGAGTATTGGTAACTTAAAACCGAATATTTTGATGAAGATAACGAACTGATTCGTACAGAACTTGCTTCGGAGATTAAACAGTTTAGCGACAGAAAACTCCCTTCAAGGTTAGAAATTATACCGGCTGACAAGCCCGGCCATAAAACGGAGGTCGTTATAAAATCTGCCAAATTTAACATCAAGCTGGATGATGGGTTTTTCTCCCAGCAAAATATGAAAAGAGTACATTGATAGGCTGAGAGAAGTAGCATTTCGACTCTGCTCAGTGTAACAATGCTGAAAACAGTCGTATTTGTCATGCTGAGCAAAGTAGAAGCATGACGGAAAGAATAAAAAATATATTTAAAAATCAGAATAATGGAAATACGTATCGCCTGGCGAAACATTTGGCGAAATAAAAAAAGAACACTTATTACCATCAGCTCGGTATCGTTTGCCATTGTAATGGCAGTATTTACACGTTCATTTCAGGAAGGGACTTATACAAAAATGATTGAAAATGCCGTAGGACAGTTTACCGGTTACGTGCAAGTACATCAAAAAGATTATTGGAATGACAAAACTTTGGATAACGGTATCGTTGTAAACGACTCGTTGCTAAAAACCATCATATCTGTTCCCGAGGTGGAGGGTGTTAACCTCAGACTGGAGAGTTTTTCGCTGGCATCTTTTGAAAACAATACCAAAGGCACACTCATTATGGGAATCAATCCCGATGAGGAGAACAAAATGATAAAGCTACCCTCAAAAATAATAGCAGGCGAGTACATCAACAAAAACGACAGTTCCATTATTGTTGGTTCTAAATTAGCCGAGTATTTAAACGTCTCCATAGGAGACACCCTGGTTTTGTTAGGACAGGGTCATTGGGGCCAATCGGCCATTGGAGCCTTTCCTGTTAAAGGAATTGTAAAAATTCCGGCTCCCGATATCGACAGACAAATTATTTTCATGCCCCTTTTGCTGGCACAGAATTTCTTTTCATTTGATAACGGAGTAACCTCTATTGTTGTCAGATTTCACGATGCCGACAAAACAGCAATGATAACCAACGAGCTCAACAACAAACTTAAAAACACTTCGTATAGTGCCATGGGGTGGCGGAAAATGATGCCTGAAATGGTACAACAAATTCAAAGCGACAGAGCGGGAGGTATTTTTATGATTGCGGTATTGTACATGATTATTGCTTTTGGCGTTTTCGGCACGGTATTGATGATGGCTGAAGAACGCAAAAAAGAATTTGCCGTAATGATTTCCATTGGCACACAGCGAACAAAATTGATGTTGATATCTCTTTATGAAACGCTGATGATTAACACCCTCGCCGTATTTATTGGCGTAATTTTAACCATTCCCATCGTCGTTTATTATAACCACAACCCTATCCGCATGACCGGTGAAGCAGCAAAATCAATTGCCAAATTGGGTATCGAGCCTGTAATGCCTACCATTCTGAGTGCGTCAATCTTTTGGCATCAAATCGAGGTGATTTTAATCATTGTTGCCGTTGCTTCGTTGTATCCCATCATTTCAATTGCCGGATTTAATTTGATAAAAGCTTTACGAAGATAGTTGGAAAATGTTTATTTTATTGGTTTAACAGAGGTTATGTTTTAATGATATATTTATAATAATGAAGCAGTTTAATAATACAATATTTAAAATTGCCTGGCGGAATGTTTGGCGAAATAAACTTAGAAGTTCAGTTATAATTACCGCTGTTGTGGTAGGGCTTTTCGGCGGCCTGGCAGCCTCGGGAATTATGAAAGGAATGGTTTTAGATATGGTTAGTAATTCATTACAAAATCAGGTGTCTCACATTCAGATTCATAATAAGTTGTTTGTCGATAACAATGAAGTCGGTTTTATAATTCACGACACACCTTCTATCCTTCAAAAAATTAAAGCCAATCCATCGGTTAAAGCCGTTTGTCAGCGAACAAAATCTTACGGGATGGCTTCCACGGCATCAAAAGCTACCGGCATCATGATAAACGGTATCGAACCCGAAGTAGAAAAACAGGTTACCATGATTCACTCCATGCTTGATAGCGCCGGAAGCTATTTTACAAGTACCAAAAGAAATCGCGTTATCATTAGCGAAAAATTATCTAAAAAACTCAACGCACGACTTAAATCAAAAATTGTAATAACCTTTCAGGATTACGATGGAAACCTAACAGGAGCCAGTTTTAAAGTAGAAGGTATTTATAAAACCCAAAACGGTATGTTCGACGAGCAAAATGTATTCGTTCGTAAAACCGATTTAGACAGATTACTGAATCTCCCACCCAACTCAGCACATGAAATTGCCGTTTTGCTTAACGATTACACAGCAACCATCAGTGTTATTCCTGAAATAAAAAAATTGGCTCCAGGCTACCTTGTTGAAGGCTGGTACGATATTGACCCCTATTTGCAGCTAACCTCCTCGATGACCTCCTTTATGTTATGGGTATTTATGGCAATCATTTTGCTTGCATTGGGATTTGCCATCGTAAACACCATGCTGATGGTAGTTTTGGAACGAACCCGTGAGCTGGGAATGATAATGGCTATTGGTATGAACCGGTTTAAAGTGTTCAGAATGATACTTTATGAAACAATGCTGCTGGGTGTTATTGGAAGTATAATCGGGATGCTGGTCTCATGGTGGTTTACGTCCTATTTCGGTGAACAGGGAATAGATATTTCGATGGTTGCACAAGGCTTCGAAGCTTTGGGATATGGCTCTGTAATGCACCCCGTGCTTGAGTTTACTGATTATGTACAGGTAGGGTTTATGGTGCTTG
This sequence comes from uncultured Lentimicrobiaceae bacterium, assembly GCA_964551935.1. Taxonomy (GTDB): domain Bacteria; phylum Bacteroidota; class Bacteroidia; order Bacteroidales; family F082; genus B16-G9. The sequence goes on from CAZKGB010000073.1 coordinate 4,921, forward strand.
TAACAGGACTTATAGCATCTGTTTTTCCTACCATAAGAGCCCTTAAAATGAAACCCGTTGAAGCGATTAGAAACTAGGAAAGTAAGATTGAAGAATATTTAGAAATAGTGATTTAATAACATAATGGTTTGAGGTGTTACTTTAGGCACTTTAGTGCACTCCAAACTCCAAACTTTAGAATATGAAAGTAATTGAAGTAAAAAACCTCTACAAAAGCTACCACGACACCGAAGTGGAAGTTAAAGCAGTTAACGGCGTAAACCTGACTATTGAAGAGGGTGAGTTCACTGCCATTGTTGGCCCTTCAGGTTCAGGAAAAACAACTTTACTGAATGTGATTGGCGGACTGGATGCGCCAACTTCGGGTTCGGTGATAATTGACGGAACCGATATCGGCACTTTATCCTCAAGGCAAATGATTGATTTCAGAATGCACAACATCGGCTTCGTGTTTCAGGCATACAACCTGATACCGGTGCTCACGGCAAAAGAAAATGCCGAGTTTATTATGCAGCTTCAAAAAAAGCCTAAAGCAGAACGCGATAAACGCATTGCCGAGCTTTTTGCCGCCATTGGCATTCAAGGAAAAGAAAACATTCGTCCAACCCGCTTGTCCGGCGGTCAGCAGCAACGGGTGGCCGTGGCGCGCGCCCTCGCTTCCAAACCCAAGTTTATCCTGGCAGATGAACCCACTGCCAACCTCGACAGCAAATCTACCGCTAACCTTCTGGACATCATGCGCAAGCTAAATGAAAACGAAAACATTACTTTTATCTTTTCTACCCACGACCAAAGGGTTATCGACAGGGCAAAAAGAGTTATCCTGTTGGATGATGGTAAAGTAACAAAAGACACAAAAACAAAACAATAGGATTGCAAAAATTATAGGCTTAGCCAGTTTTTACATATCGTATTTGAAAATGAAAAAACAGATAACACTCATATTATTCTTATTAAATCTTACTTTACAGGCGCAAGACAACAAGAGCAATGCCCGTAACTGGACCCTCAACGGCTATGTAAAATACATGCAAACCATCTCCTTTCAGCATATTGATAAGCAGTGGATGACCGACAACCTGATTCATAACCGGCTTATCTTTAACTGGAACATCACCAACAATCTTACTTTCAATACCCAAATGCGAAACCGCGTGTTTTATGGTGAAACCGTTTCAGGATTTCCGCAGTATCCGGATATCATTAATCGGGATGACGGATTAGTAAATATGACCCGGAATATTTTTGAAGGAAAATCTACTTTTATGAACACTGCTTTCGACCGGCTTTACCTCGATTATAACGTTGGAAAATTTCAGATAACAGTAGGCAGGCAGCGCATCAATTGGGGACAATCTTTTGTTTGGAATCCCAACGATTTGTTTAACTCCTATAGTTTTTTTGATTTCGATTATGAGGAAAAATCAGGCAGCGATGCGGTTCGTCTCCAGTTTTACCCTTCCTATTCGTCAAAGCTTGATTTAGTGATTAAAGTAAACAAAAACAACGATGTAACCGCCGCAGCCTTATACCGCTTCAATAAATGGAATTACGATATTCAGTTTGTGGGAGGCTATTACAACGGGCGCGATTTTGTTGCAGGTGCAGGGTTTTCAGGAAGTCTGCTAAAAGGAGGCCTGTCGGGAGAATTCTCATATTTTCATCCGCGGAAAAACTTTGCTGATACCGCGGGGACTTTTGTAGCCTCGCTGGGATACAACTACACATTGGCAAACTCACTGACGTTGCAGTTTGAAGCGCTGTACAACGGCTATGGAAAATCATCAGGTGATTTCAATATTACTGAATTTTACTTTATGCAGCTCACCCCCCAAAGCTTGTCACTAACCAAATACTCTTTCTTTGGACAGGCCGGTTATCCGTTTACACCCTTGTTTACAGGAACCCTTTCGGTCATGTATAACCCCAACGATCACTCCATTTATACCGGCCCTTCCCTCAGTTATTCGCTCGTTGAAAACCTTGAACTTTCTCTTTATGGTCAGTATTTTACCAGCGATACCCCCGTGGATGAAGGCGGAAAAGGAGTATTCTTGTACTGGCGTATTAAGTGGAGTTTTTAGAAGTTGATTTCCTAAATTTTTAATCCAACCAAAGCCAGGTGATGCAGGGAACGATGGTGGTGGTGCGGCGAGGAAAAGAGATGATTTAAGAATGCAGAATGGAGATTTTAAATTTTAGAAGGATTGCGGAAAACCTTGTCTTTAGGTTTACTCGATGGTCGCGTGCTTTACTTTAGCCTTTCTGTATTCTGATGATTTACAAAAATATTTTATAGTCCATATCTTTAAGCTTTATAAGCCATTCGATTAGATCAAGCTTTATTGATTCCTGATTTATTTTTTTACTTTTTACAAAGTTACAATTAACTTATCATTAATCAACCTGTCCCCTTTTTCTTATTCACTAAATAAACGCCGGTAAGGATAAGAAACACCCATATCAAGAACACCCATTTGAATGGTTCACCATCAAACACGCCCCATAAAATGGCTACAATGGGAATCATGTAGGTTACCGAGGAAGCAAAAACCGGCGTGCTGATTTTTATGAGATAATTAAAAATTATCAATGCCAGGCCGGTTCCCAAAAAGGAGAGTATTGCCATGTAACCCATTCCGGTCCATGACGCCGGTTCGGAAACAAGTTTATGGGGAATCCCCGTGAAAAGAAGAAGATAAAAGAGGGCAGGAATACCGATAAAAAAGAAAGTCAGCGAGGTGATGTTCACCGAGTTAATATCTTGAAAAAGGTACTTTACCAAATTCACATTAATGGCATAACAAACCGATGCTACGACAACCAAAGAGGAGTAGATTAAGCCGGTATGCAAATCAACCCCGCTGGAAGCATAAATAAGCCCGATGGCGCCGGCTAACCCGATGATAACACCTGCAATGTTGAACCAGTACGTTCTTAATTTAAAAAACAGGATTCCAATTACAAGGGTAAAAAGCGGGGTTAGAGAGTTCAGCGTTCCGGCCAGAGAGCTTGTAATATGTGTTTCGGCAATGGCAAAAAGATAAGCCGGAAACAGGCTGCCCACAATACCGGACACAAACAGAAGCCAGTAGACTTTTTTAGGCGTATCTTTCAAAGCCTTGTAAGCCCACGGGAGCATAAACAGAAATGTCAGAACAATACGCAACAATCCCACTTCGGAACCGGTAAAATAAAGCAGTGCCTTTTTTATCAAAATAAACGAACTGCCCCAAACCAATACCAGCGCAAGTAAAATGAGCCACGAAATCAATGTTTTGTTACTTTTCACCTATCCTGTTTTTTAAGGCTGCTAAAGTAGGCATTTCTACTGTTAGCAAATCGCAATACTCAAACAGTCCGGAGCAACTGCAAATATTTGAGTTTTCGAATTTGATTATTGAAATTTATTTGTTTTTGCTAAATTGAGTTTTGCAATTTCTTATCAACAAACACAAAGATATTAGAAGTAAAAACGCCAACTGTTAACTCATCCCCCGCTCACGCTTAATCTGCTCGTAAGCTTCGTTAACGCTTTGAAATTTAGCCTCCGCAGCTTTCCTGATGTCATCACCCAGACTGGCAACACGGTCGGGATGGTATTTTTTAGCCATCTCGCGATAGGCTTTCTTCACCTCTTCGTCGGTGGCATCATGAGAAATCTGCAAAACTTTGTAAGCGGCATCGGTATCCTTTACAAACATGGCTTTCACCGACTCAAAATCAGAATTACTAATACCCATGTAACCGGCGATGCGACTAATTAAATCAACCTCCGATTTATCTGCATTGCCATCGGCCAGGGCAATTCCAAACAGATAGTGAAGCAGTTGTAACCGTGTGGCATAATCCAAATGACGGCTAATTTGTATACTGACGTCAGCCACTTCAATATCCTGCTTAACCAACTCACCCAACAATTTAATATATTGCGATGCCTTATCTCCGAAATTGGTATAAAAAAACTGCTTAACAAAATCCAACTCCGAACGTTTTACCTTACCGTCGGCTTTCATAACAGCTGCCGTTAACACCAACAGACTCATATTAAAATCGCTGGCAGGACTTTGCCCGTATTCAAACTTTCCTTTCGACATATCGTCGTACATCTTGCCAAAAACAAAACCGAGAATTCCGCCTATGGGGCCACCAAATGCCCAGCCCAATCCTCCTCCCAGCCATTTTCCATAGCTGCTACCCTGCTTACCGGCATCCGACTGATTCGCGTTTGTGCTATTAACATTGTCGCCGGTCGACCGGCTGCTATTTTTATTCCTATCCGATGGTTTACTCCATTTGATGAAGTAATATACAACTACACCTATCAATAAAATCAACAAAAATTTACTCATGATAATATTTTTTATACGAAACGGACACCATCAACAAACAGGCCAATCAAACAACCATACTCTATTGCACCTGTTTGGCAAGCTGCCTGAACACATCTCCGCGATGCTCAAAATTATTAAACTCATCGTAACTGGCTGCCGCGGGCGACAAAAGACAAACACCCCCTTTCGGGGTAACTTTTTCAATAATTTCAAAAGCCTCTTCCAGGTTAACAACCTCAAAAAGAGCGGATTTTATTTCGGGGTTACTTTTAATCAGGCCAATCATGTTTCTACCTGCCGGCCCTGTGAAAATCAGGTT
>CAZKGB010000074.1:0-9503 GCA_964551935.1 uncultured Lentimicrobiaceae bacterium
TAAACGCGAAGGAAGACCTTCGGAATACGAAATTCTGATTTCAAGATTGGTTGCCCGCGCTTTGCGCCCCCTGTTTCCCGAAGATTATCACGCCGAAACACAAGTTTTAATCACCCTCATTTCAGGTGGAGCCGATGTTTTACCTGATGCCCTTGCCGCGTTGGCTGCCTCTTCTGCATTGGCAGTGTCGGACATTCCGATAAAAGAGGCTATCTCAGAAGTTAGAGTAGCACGAGTAAATGGAGAGTTTGTGGTTAACCCTAACCACTCATTGCTCGAAGAGGCTGACCTGGAACTGATAGTGGCCGCCACCCTCGACAACATTATGATGGTAGAAGGTGAAATGAAAGAGGTTTCGGAAGCCGTCATGCTTGAAGCCCTTAAAGTAGCCCACGATGCCATTAAAGTACAATGTCAGGCACAAATTGACCTGGCCGCCAAAGTGGAAAAAGCAAACCCAAAACGCGAATATTGTCACGAAACCAACGACCCCGAATTAAAAGAAGCCGTTCATGCGGCCACTTACGATCAGTGCTACCAATTGGCTTTACAGGGAAATCCTGATAAACACGCACGTACCGATGCTTTTAAAGCCATCCGCGAAGCGTACCTCGAAACTTTTAGCGAAGAAGAACGTGCAGAAAAAGAAAAACTGGTTAAAAAATATTTCCACGATGTGGAGAAAGAGGCCGTCCGCAATGCCATCTTAAATGAAAAAGTAAGACTTGACGGAAGAAAACTGGATGAAATCCGCCCCATTTGGAGTGAAGTTGACTACCTCCCTTCAGCTCATGGCTCGGCTATTTTTACCAGAGGTGAAACACAATCGCTGGTAACCGTTACGCTTGGCAGCAAAATGGATGAGCAGATGATTGACGGTGCTATTATCGATGGATACAATAAATTTTTACTTCACTACAACTTCCCTCCCTTCTCCACCGGTGAAGCCCGCCCAATCAGAGGCGTAGGCCGACGTGAAGTGGGACACGGAAACCTGGCCATGCGTGCCTTAAAACAGATACTTCCTGATGGAGAAGAGAATCCTTATACCATACGGATTGTTTCGGATATTTTAGAATCAAACGGCTCATCATCCATGGCTACCGTATGTGGCGGAACCCTTGCGCTGATGGATGCCGGCGTTAAGATTACCAAACCTGTATCGGGTATTGCCATGGGGCTGATTACCGACGGCGAAAAATTTGCCGTTCTTTCCGACATTCTTGGTGATGAAGACCACCTGGGTGATATGGACTTTAAAGTTACCGGAACGGTTGATGGTATTACCGCTTGCCAAATGGATATTAAAGTAGACGGATTGAGATACGAAATTCTGGAGCAAGCCCTTGAGCAAGCCCGCCGGGGACGTATGCACATTTTAGGCGAAATGGCTAAAACCATTACCGAGCCTCGTGCCGACTACAAAGACAATGTTCCAAGAATTGAAAAGATGATGGTTGACAAAGAGTTTATTGGCGCTATCATTGGTCCCGGTGGAAAAGTCATTCAGGAGATGCAAAAAGAGACCGGAACGGTTATTACTATTCAGGAAGAAGGAAACTTTGGCGTTATCGACATTGTTTCAAGCGACAAAGAATCCATCGAATCAGCTAAAGCGCGTATTAAAGCCATTGTTGCCGTTCCCGAAGTAGGTGAAATTTACCTGGGTACGGTTAAAAATATTGTGGCATTTGGTGCTTTTGTTGAAATCCTCCCCGGAAAAGATGCCCTGTTGCATATCTCGGAAATCGACTGGAAACGTATTGAGAAAGTTGAAGACGTGTTAAAGGTTGGTGACAAAATCAAGGTCAAACTCATTGGCGTTGATCCCAAAACCGGCAAACTTAAACTTTCGCGCAAGGTGCTAATCCAACGTCCCGAGAGAAAAGACCACGAAAATAAATAAGACCTATCGGCCACTAATACCTATTGAATGAGACAACTTAAAATCACCAAACAGGTTACCAACCGTGAAAATGCATCGCTTGACAAGTATCTGCACGACATCGGAAAGGTAAGCCTGATAACAGCAGAAGAAGAGGTAGAACTTGCCAGAAGAATTAAGCAGGGCGACAAGGTGGCGTTGGAAAAACTAACCAACGCCAACCTCCGTTTTGTGGTTTCGGTATCAAAACAGTACCAAAACCAGGGGCTGGGGCTTACCGACTTAATTAATGAAGGAAACCTGGGACTAATTAAAGCAGCGCAACGCTTCGACGAAACCCGCGGTTTTAAATTTATTTCGTATGCTGTTTGGTGGATTCGCCAGTCTATTCTTCAGGCCCTGGCCGAGCAATCCAGAATTGTACGCTTACCCCTTAACAAGATAGGCTCCATCAATAAAATCAACAAAGCGGCAGCACGATTGGAACAAATTCACGAGCGTCAGGCTCATGTTTCGGAAATTGCTGAAGAACTGGAGATGTCGGAGCAGGCGATTAAAGACAGCATGAGAAATGCCGGACGGCATGTTTCGATGGATGCACCTCTGCTTCAGGATGAAGACAATAACATGTATGATGTCATCAGGAGCGAAGAAAGCACCACACCTGAAACACAGCTTATTTACGAATCGCTGCAAAAGGAAATTGACAGAGCTATTTCAACCCTTTCGGAAAGAGAAGCCTCTGTTATCCAACTCTACTTTGGATTAAAAGGTAAGCACCCTATGACACTGGAAGAAATAAGCGAAGAGTTTGACTTAACCCGTGAAAGAGTTCGCCAGATTAAAGAGAAAGCCATTCGCCGCTTAAAGCAAACTTCCAGAAGTAAAATTCTAAAGTCCTATTTAGGATAACCATTTTCAGAAAATATTCCAATTGTTTTTTTTAAATTCAGAAACATTTAAGGATAGCTTCCGTTAAAGAAGAACCTTTTAAATCAAAAAAAAGCAAAATGAGGCAACTTAAAATTACAAAACAAGTTACCAACAGGGAAACCGCTTCTCTGGATAAATATTTGCACGACATTGGTAAAGAAAACCTTATCACGGCTGATGAGGAGGTTGAACTTGCCAGAAGAATAAAACAAGGTGATAAAATTGCATTGGAAAAACTTACCAAAGCAAACCTTCGTTTTGTTGTTTCGGTAGCCAAGCAATATCAAAACCAGGGATTGAGCCTTCCCGACCTCATCAATGAGGGTAACCTGGGCTTAATTAAAGCGGCACAGCGTTTCGACGAAACCCGTGGCTTTAAGTTTATTTCGTATGCCGTATGGTGGATACGTCAATCAATTTTACAGGCATTGGCCGAACAAGCCCGTATTGTCAGGCTGCCCATGAATAAAATTGGGATGGCAACCAAAATCAATAAAGCCATCGCCCACCTGGAGCAGGAATTTGAACGCCCCCCATCGGTTGCCGAAATTGCCGAATACACCAAACTCCCTGTTTCCGACATCAAAGAAGCCAGGAAAAACAGCAGCAAACACACCTCGCTGGATGCACCCCTGCTTCAGGATGAGGACAGCACCATGATTGATGTTATCCGCAGTGAAGACTCAACGACTCCCGAAACAGGATTGCTGTATGAATCATTGCGCAAGGAAATTGACCGTGCCATATCCACCCTTTCGGAAAAAGAGCAGGATGTTATTCGCGACTATTTTGGTTTGAATGGCAAACACCCTCTTACACTGGAAGAGATTGGTGAAAAGTTTGACCTTACCCGCGAGCGTGTTCGTCAGATTAAAGAAAAAGCCATCCGGCGATTAAAACAGACATCGCGAAGTAAGATTTTAAAATCTTACCTGGGATAAAAAACAGAGGCTGCTTTTAAGCGGCCTTTTTTTATGAATTAACGGTACTCCGGATCTTTCAACCGGTAGTTATTGGGTATAATGGTTTATTGATAATGAATTGGTTAACTCACTCTGTCCTTAATATTTCATTTAACGATTTCAGCCGCACATCTGCCGGAGACAACTTTGCATCGGTTTTAAAAAACAGCCTCTTTTCCTCGCCGGGAAACAAGTCGAAATAGTTGTCTTCAAAAAACCCTTTGACCGCTGTTGATAACTGAACATCTTTTACCAACACTCGTGATGTTAAGAAAAGAAGATAACCGCCATCCTGCTTTTTCAAACTAACTGTTATCTGCGGTTTCAAAAGTTTCAAATTTTTAGGTTTTGCAAAAAAGTGGTTTTTTTCAGTGAGTACGGAACCATCCATGCTCATCAAGCGGACATTCATAAAAACGGAAGATGCGTCGTAGGCAGCTATCGTACTGCTCATGGTCAAAATAAGTTGAGAAGCATTCGGCTCCAGCTCAGTTTTGATGTTATCCTCCTTTAAAACCTTTCCCGAGAAATCAAGCAATCTCCACGACAGCATAGCATTTTCACTCCTCAGGTTATCATTAACAACCCAAATCCGAAGACGGTCTTCTGCTTCATCAAACGAGATAATCGTGGAGGCATAATCTCTCTTAACCTCATAATGCAACGCTTTCCACCTGCCGTAATAATCAACCGACGACCACGACACCACCGGCCAGCAGTCGTTAAGCTGCCAATAGAGTGTTCCCATGCAATAGGGTTTTGCCCTGCGGTGCGCTTCCATAGCCATCCCCACCCCTTTAGCCTGTAGCAGCTGACTCACATAAACATAATCCTCCAGCCTCTCCGGTACGGGATAATCCCGTTCCATCTGCTCCCCGATGGCTTCCCATCCAAACGGATGCTTCTGATGCGCATTCATCACCTCAGAACCTAACCGGCAGTCTTTCGGTAAGGTAAAAGAATCGATAGTTTTCATTTCAGGCATTCCCTGAAAACCATACTCACTCATAAACCTCCCGATTTTCTTTTCATAATTAGTAAAGGGTGCCCTCCCCCACCACACTTCCCAGTAGTGAACATCACCCTGCCTGTAGGCCTCCTGATGTCCCCACCCAATAGATGGCGAGCTGGGCCAATAAAAAGTTCCGGGAGACTTATGGTGAACCACCTCCGGTAAGATATGCTCAAATATTTCAAGGTATGCCTTCCACAACCTTACGGAATCCTCTTTTGAATAGTTGTACTGCTTTTGCCAGCCCCAGTTATGCCATGCTTCATCAATTTCGTTGTTGCCGCACCATAAAACAATGGAAGGATGGTTTCGCAACCGGATAACATTATCCTCCGCCTCCCACTTCACATTTTCAACAAATGCCGAATCACCGGGAACCATATCGCCGGCAAACATAAAATCCTGCCACACCATGATTCCGTTTTCGTCGCACAGCCTGTAAAAGATCTCTTTTTCATACGTTCCTCCACCCCAAACGCGCAACATGTTCATATTGGCTTTTTTTGCATCCTCAACAATCTGTCTATACTTTTCATCGCTTACACGTGGCAAAAAATTGTCAGGGGGAATGTAGTTGGCTCCTTTGGCAAAAACCGGCACGCCATTCACCTTAAAATAGAAACTCTTCCCGGCCGAATCAGGCTGCTGAACCACTTCTATGCTACGTATTCCTGTCGACACGACGGATGAATCCAACTGCCCGTTGGCTACACTTAAAAAAGCCTTGTATTTGTAAAGATGCGGTACTCCCATCCCATTAGGCCACCATAGCTCAGGCACGATAATATAATCATACATCAAAAAGTGGTTTATTCCTTTCTTGAGCACCAAACTATCTTTGCGCAACAACACCGAATCGCGACAAACCGAAACAGCTGCCCTGCCGGCATGTGAAGCCTCCATTGTTACCGACAATTCCAGTTCTGCAATTACCGGAGTAACTTTGTTCTGTTTCACATAGAAATCGTTAATCCTTACCCTGTTCCAGGCATGCAAAAAGGCCGGTTTCCAAATGCCGCAAGTAACAAACGTCGGACCCCAATCCCAACCGAAATGATAGGCTGCTTTACGTACAAAACCATAATCGTATGGAAGAGGAAACAACCCCTCTTGCCGTTTTTGAGAAATTACTTTAAAAGGAGACTGAAAAACAATTTTCAAGGTATTGTTCCTTTCAAGAAGTGGTTTCACCTCTACCCTCCAGAGACGAAACATATTATCAGCCTGCAAAATAAGAGTGTCGTTTAAAAAAACGGATGCATAGGTATCAAGCCCTTCAAAAACCAGCTCAATATTATCTTTATTAAGCAAACTGTCGGGCAATAAAAACTCTGTTTCAAAAATCCAATCATGGTGAGCCACCCACTGCAACGAATCTTCGTTGCCACGATAAAAAGGTCTCTTAATCACTCCTTTGGAAAGCAATGCCAGATAAACATCAGAAGGATCGATGTTTTTAACCGACAAGGTATCGGAACAGAGATTCCAGTTGAACTTTTTTATATCAAGGTTTTGCGCACTAATCCGGGCGAAAGAAAGAAGAAAAACAACCAATAGCGTTACTCTCATCAGATGGGCTTTTCAAAGGGACAAGGTACTAAAAATCCTTTAACAAGTAAAATTAACAGCAGCACAGGCAGGATAGAAAAGAAAAAAAATATTTTTTTATTACAATTTCTTGGAGATTTAAAAAAAATATCTACTTTTGCCGCCACGTTAACAGAGACGACAAAATGGTCCGTTCGTCTAGTCAGGTCAGGACGCCAGGTTTTCATCCTGGTAACACGGGTTCGAATCCCGTACGGACTACAAAAACCGCTTATTATCAAGCGGTTTTTTTATTGTTATTTTCCGTATAAAGAAAACGTTTGATTTTTTTGGTAGCTGTTTTTACGAACTCCTCTTTTTGAAGTTTTACTTCGGCGATACGTGAAAACCGGTTAACCTTTGAGTTAACATAAGTACGAACTTCATTTTTCATCTCTTCAAACTTCTCCTCAACAAAGTTAGAGAAATCGGCTACCTTCTCTTTCATTTCACGATATTTAAGCTCCACGCTCTCCCTGTCGAAATGAACCAACGCCACAAGTTTACCCTTCATTTCCACCACCAGTGATTCCTGAACATGAGGAAAATTATTAATGACCGATTCAATATCTTCGGGAAAGATATTTTCACCGCTGGGGCCCACGATAACATTTTTAATCCGGCCTCTGATATACAAAAAACCATCCTCGTCAATAAATCCCAGGTCGCCGGTTTTAAACCAGCCATCCTCGGTTAAAACAGCTTTGGTAAGCTCAGGCTCTTTGTAATAGCCCTTCATCACGTTGGGTCCTTTAGCCCATATTTCGCCTTCGCCAGTTTCAGGATTAGGGTCGTTAATTTTAAGAGTAACACCTTGCAATGCCGGGCCTGTTGATTGTAATTTGGTCTGTTTTGGATTAACACCTGCCAGCAAGGGGGATGTTTCGGTAAGGCCGTAGCCTATGGCATACGGAAACTTAGCTTCCAGTAAAAAGGCTTCCACCTCTTTGTCGAGCTTTGCTCCTCCAATGCCAAAAAACTTAAGATGGCCACCAAACATAGCTTTTAGTTTTTTTCCCGCCATACGATTGAGCATCTTCCGAAAAAATGGATTTTGATACAGCGACCTGGTAATTTTCTTATCATTAAAAGCCGGCAATATTTTACCTCTGTAAATCTTTTCAATTATCAGCGGAACCGACAACATCAGGGTAGGTTTTACCAATTCTAAGGCGGGAAGCAGGACTGCCGGTGTGGGTACCTTACGTAAATAATAGATGCTGGAACCCGATATAAACGGCAACACGAACCCGATGGTATTTTCGTAAGTATGCGACAAAGGCAATATTGACAAAAACCTGTCGTCCGGTGTAATATCCTGAACACTTCTGCTGGCTACTGCATTGGAACAGATGTTTCTATGCGTAAGCATCACTCCTTTAGACTTCCCGGTGGTTCCGGAGGTATAAATAATGGCTGCCAACATATCTTCAGTAACCATATAGTTGTTTGAAGGTTTCGCACCAAGCTTAAACAACAACTCCTTGCCTCTACATACTGAGAAATCCTCGATGTGAATGCGTATTTTAAGCGAGCCAATTTTAAGCTTCTCAACCTTTGCGATAAGTGCTCTTGAAACAAACATTGCCTTTGCCTCTGAATGCTCTAAAACATTTTTTATTTCCTGTTCACTAAAATCAGGCAACAAGGGAACTACCACTGCCCCCATGTATGTTATGGCAAAATATACAACTCCCCAGTTAGGCATATTTGCGCTTAATATGGCCACCTTATCATTGGTTTTAACGCCCATCTTTTCGAGCATAGCAGTAACGGCCAACACTCTTTCGTAGAAATCGTGATAGGTAATCGGTGTGTCGGCAACAAAAGCTACAGCAGGTCTTTGAGAAAATCGGTTTGCCGACCTTTTAAGCATAGCCGGAAATGTAAGGGTTGGAAATGAATCGTTCATAATATTGTATAATTAATTGTTCTGGAATGGGACATAATACTATAAAGCTACACTATCTCAAAAGCAATTTTAATTAAATAATGAAGCAACTCTTGAATCGCAAATATAAGGTAAAATATTAACTTCCGAAATCAGAATCGACTTCAAGCAACTCCTTTAGTGCTTTAATCTGCTGCCTTGTACCCAAAACAAACAACTTAAAGTTATCCATCAACATTCTCTCGGGACTGGGATTAATAAGAAATTCACCGGTTGCTTTACGAATACCAATAATGTTCGCCCCGGTCATTTTACGAAGCTGAACCTCCTTTAACGGTTTCCCTTTTAACCAGTCAGGTATTTTTTCAACGACTAACTCCTGCAAAATCACCGAGCCTTCATCGTGGATATTAAGGTGCTCCAAAAATTCAATTACTTCAGGCTGCGTAACCATCGAAGCCATATGAGCCCCGCCAACACGCTCAGGCATAACTATGCTGTCAACCCCTGCAATACGGAGTTTTTTTTCTGAGCTTTCGTCCGAAGCACGGCTAATGATATTTAGGTAAGCATTTAGCGACCTGGCTGTCAACACCACATACAGATTGTCGGCATCATTTGGTAAAGAGGTAATAAGTGCCTTGGCCGTTTTGATATCAGCTTTCAACAGAATCTCGTCTATCGTGGCATCACCCTCCATAAACCGGACTCGCTGACCAATGTTGTTGATAACAATTTCATGATCCTTATCAATTACCACCACCGACTCGCCAAACGACTGCAGCTCACTAACAACCTGCTTTCCGTTTCGGCCATAACCGCAAACTATTACATGATTTTCCATTCTCTTAAGTTTTGATTTTCTGTTATATCCTTTAAAAATAAAGTTTATTTGGCTCTGCAACAAACTCTGTGTAAACTGCGACAAAAAATAGGCAAGTATCCCAATGCTGGAAACAATTAACACCGCAGTAAAAACCTTACCCGCGTCAGAAAGAGGCTGAACTTCACGAAATCCTACAGTAGAAGTGGTAATAATCGTCATGTAAATAGCATCCACCAAACTATAGTTTTCCAGAACCATGTATCCAACAATCCCCACCAGAACAATTATTACCAGATAAACCCCCGCCATTATGAAGTTATCCCGGTGTCTGTTATCAATTTCCATAATAATTCTTCTTTATTTTTAATACTCTTTACAAATATACACCAATTTTGGTTTAGCTTCCG
>CAZKGB010000075.1:0-9502 GCA_964551935.1 uncultured Lentimicrobiaceae bacterium
TCGTTAAGCGAATATTTAACCTTTTCCCACTCCAGGGGAACCACCTCAATGGCTTCCTCATCACCCTCACAATGTACGTCAATGGTGTCGGTGTTAATGCTGATGATAGTCCCGATTTTACCGTTGTAGAATCTTTTTTCAGGTTCGGGATCGTTTTTTACAAACATTACCTGTGCCCCCTTTTTCAGGTGTAACACCGATTCGGTAGGAAATATATACTCGGGAAAGTTGCCTTTGACAATCGCCTTAAATTTTCGCTCTTTGCCCGGCAGCTTGGCCATTTTCTCGTCGTTTATGGCTTTGGCTTTGGCGTTGTGCGTAGTAAGAATGATGTATCCGGGTTTTTCAAAATTAAAATCGGGATGGTATCTTTCGTTCAAAAGGTTTACCACCTCGTTGTCAATTTGGTTGTCGCGAACTTTGTTTAAAAGCTTTATAAAATATTCATCTTTTTGACGGTAAACGTAGGTTAGCTCTACGGTTACGTAATGTGTTTTTTTCAAAGCATTACTGCTAAAGAAAAAGGGAGTATCGTAATGTTTTCGCAGCAAACTCCACTCATCATCTTTTACCACCGGTGCCAATTGCTGCAAATCGCCAATCATTAATAGCTGCACTCCTCCAAAAGGGCGGCTGTGGTCGCGAAAACGGCGCAAGGTAGCATCAATGCCATCGAGAAGGTCGGCACGTACCATACTTATTTCATCAATCACCAGCAAATCCATGCTTTTAATGATGTTGATTTTATCGCGGCTGAACCGCTTAGCTCGTGATTGGTTTTCCTCAGCATTACGTGCATGGGTATATTCGGGTATTTGTGGCCCGAATGAAAGCTGAAAAAAGGAGTGAATGGTAACACCGGATGCGTTAATAGCGGCAACACCCGTGGGAGCCACTACCACCATTCGTTTTGAAGAGTACTTTTTGAGATTGTGTAAAAACGTGGTTTTTCCTGTTCCGGCCTTTCCGGTTAAAAACAGATTTCTACCGGTTAGCTGAATAAAGTCGTAAGCAAGTTTAAGCTGAGGGTTATTTTGAAAGTCCATGGTTTAAGTAAAATAATGACAAATATCCGAATTTATTGGCAATTATTTCATGTTAATTTTAGGCAAACTGACCACACATAGTCTGATACCATGATAACCGGCAATATAATAGCTTGTTAGTAATTAGTACATTTGATATTATTGAAAGAATTGAAAACAAGATTATAAATTACTTACCAACCAATAAACACCAACTACTATAGCAGCCATGCCACCATAAAACCGCAAGTTGCTTAGCAGCTTCTTACTTTTTGAAAAGCGTTCCATTCTGTTTAGTTTGCCAATAATTATGGTATAAATAACCATAGCCGTAATAATGCCTGCACCAAATCCCACAATGTATTGAACCGATTCCAATTTGGTTTCATATCCCAAAACCGGCAGCATCAAAAGAAAGTGTGAAATACCGGCAAAACCGTGGATAATCCCAACCAACAGGGCCATCGTGTTGTTTTGTTTGGCGGTTTTTTGGTGAGGGTGTGTGTGGCCGGCAGGATGGCTCTCTCCCTCATGTTCATGCCCGTGAATGTGTATATACTCCTGATTATCTTCTTCATGTTTATGGGGATGAACGTGGTGTTTTTTATCGTGGTTAATACGGTAGAAAGCCCATAAACCAATACCAATCAAGATTACTCCGACAAGCTTTTCGCCGTATGCAGATATCTTTTCCACCGGTATATACTCTTTGAACCAGTAAAACACTATCCCTATCAACAACATGCCGATAATGTGGCCGGTTCCCCAAGAAAAACCAATTTGCCAATGTTTCTTCCTGGTATCGAACACGATGGGGGTTACCGCTGCCAGGTGATCAGGGCCGCTGAGTACATGAACAATGGCGGCCGTTAAACCTGTTAGCCAGGGAAAGAGATGGATTAAAGATTCCATATTTTTATTAATTTCAAATCACAAATTTCACATTCCAAATAATTCCAAAACAATGAATTATCAAAACTCAAAACAAAAGGTAACAACGTTTAGATAATTTGTATTTTGAAAATTCGATATTATTTGGTTTTTGTATTTTAGAATTTGTGATTTCATTTAACATATTCTCGGTAGTTGTTCTCCAACCGGCATATGAACCACCCTGGTTCCGCCCATTTGGTTGGTGATAAGTACCTTACCGTTGTGGTCATCTACTACTTCGCCAATGATGGCCGCGTGGACAGATTCATCATGTTGACGCAGAATTTCAATTGCTTCATCTGCAACCTCAGGCGAAATAAAAGCCATAAAAACCCCTTCGTTGGCAGCATAAAGCGGGTCAAGTCCCAAAATTTCACAAGCTGCTTTTACTTGCCCGTCAACCGGAATACTTTCGTTTTGTAAAAGAATACCGAGGTTCATCTCGCTGGCAATCTCGTTAAGGGTTGCCGCTACCCCGCCGCGCGTAGGATCTCTGAACAGGTGGATGTCGCTGCCAAAGGCATCAAGAAGTTTAACGGTTAAACGGTTCAGGTTACAGGTGTCGCTTTCAATGCTGGTTTCAAATTCAAGCCCTTCACGGACTGATAATATGGCAATGCCGTGGGTGGCAATGCTGTTGCTTACAATTATTTTATCACCGGCCTTGATGTTGTTAATGTCGATGGCGGCTTTGGGATGGATAGCGCCAATACCGGTGGTGTTGATAAATATTTTATCACCCTTTCCTTTGTCAACTACTTTCGTGTCGCCGGTTACGATGGTTATTCCGGCTTTTTCGGCAGCATATTTTATGGAAACTAAAATATCCCAAAATTGGCTGATGGGCAGTCCCTCTTCGAGGATAAAGCTAAGCGAAAGGTATTGTGGAATACCGCCACACATAGCTACATCGTTGACGGTTCCGTTAATGGCCAGTTCGCCGATATCGCCTCCCGGAAAAACAATGGGCGAAACCACAAAGCTGTCGGTGGAAAAAGCGACCGGACCATTAAATTCCAGCATAGCACCATCGTGATGCTTGTCGAGTTTTTCGTTTTTCAGCAGGTCGAAGACTCCCGATTCCAAGAGCTGGTTGGTTAACAGCCCGCCGCTGCCATGCGACAAGGTAATAATATCGAAATCGAATTTTGGCGCCGGGCATTGAAGCTTAAAAAGGCTTTTATTTTTGTTCATGATATTCTGTTTTTCAATTTTAACATATGGCATTTTATGTCAGTTCCATCTCTTCAATCATATTGGAGAAATTGTAATAGGCAGCACAAGCGCCCTCGGAGCTTACCATGGGAGCTCCCAACGGGTTTTGAGGGGTACACCCTTTGCCAAATTGCGGACACTGATAGGGTTTTTTAATCCCTTTCATAATGTCGCCGGCAATACACTCTTTGTTTTCGTTGGCTTTTTCCAAATCGATGGTAAACTTTTTATTGGCATCGTAGCCGGCAAACTCCTCTTTCAATTGCCAGCCACTTCCGGGGATGGTTCCAATGCCACGCCACATCTGGTCTCCGGTTTCAAAAACCCGGGAAACGATTTTCTGCGCTTCCGTGTTACCCTCTTCTCTAACCATTCGGGTATATTCGTTTTCAACTTCATGGCGACCCTCTTCCAGCTGCTTAACGGCAGAAAGAATGCCAAGGAGCAAATCCAATGGTTCAAATCCGGTTACCACGATGGGAATCTTGTATTTTTCCGCCAATGGCAGATATTCCCAATAACCCATGATGGAACAGACATGACCGGCAGCCAGGAATGCATCAATTTTGGCTTCGGGGTCTTCCATCAACGCGCTGATAGCGGGTGGCACCAACACGTGTGACGTTAGGATTGAATAGTTGGTAAGCCCCAGCTTTTGTGCATGAATTACCGAGAGTGCGTTAGACGGGCCGGTGGTTTCAAATCCAACAGCAAAAAACACAACCTCTTTGCCGGGATTCTCTTTAGCCACCTTTACGGCTTCCAATGGAGAATATAAAATTCGTACATCTGCCCCTGCTGCCTTGGCCTCCAACAAGCTTTTGCCGGAACCCGGAACCCTGACCATATCCCCAAAACTGCATAAAATCACCTCTTTTTCAAGAGCCAGATAAACTGCTTTGTCAATCAGGTGTAACGGGGTAACACAAACCGGGCATCCGGGCCCATGAAGCATAGTAATCTGTTTGGGTAAAACGGTTAGTATTCCGTTTTTTACCAGGCTGTGCGTTTGCCCGCCACACACTTCCATAATTTTCCACGGTCGGGTAACGGTGCTTTCAATCTCTTTTAGCACCTTTTTTGCCAGTTCCGGATTTCTGAATTCAGTTAAGTATTTCATTGTTTTTTTTCATTTTAATTGTTTTGACAAACCCAATACATCAGCTGCCCAAAGGGGATGCCCTCGTCGTTGGGAGAAAATTCCTTTTGAAAATAGAGGTCAAAAAGTTCGCCCATATTGCTTTTGATGATGTCAAGCAGAAGGGTGTTTTGGAAAACCCCACCGCTGAAGGCTATCTTTTGAATATTTAATTTGTTTGCTACCTTGATGATGTAATCCACCAGACTGACATGGAACTTGACCGCGATTTGGTTTTTATCGGTTTGTAAATCAACATCGTTGATAATTTTTTCCATAAGGTAAATGAACAGGTTGTCAGGAATGGTGTCGTTAAGATAACTGTCAACCAACGAAACCGGGTGGTTATCATAGTGTTTGTAAGCCCTGTTCTCAAGTTGCATGGATGCTTCCGCTTCAAACGAGTGAACGTCGAAGTCGTACAGCAGCGAAGCCACTGCGTCAAAAAGCCGGCCCATACCGGAGCATTTCAGGTTGTTGGGTTTTTGAAGCAGTTTGGAGTAAACTTTCCATTCCGTTTCGGTGAATTTAGGTTTAATCAGTTTCTCAGAACCTTTTATTTCGTGCGCCATGGATAGCAGTGCTATCCTGGGTTCCCGAACCATTTTATCAGCCAGGATAAAATCGAACTCACCGGAAAGATGCTCGCGCGTCATCTGTTTTTTGTGATAGATAAAAAATTCGCCTCCCCAAATATTTCCGTCATCACCCAAACCGGTTCCATCCCATATAACCCCCATTATTCTTTCTTCTGAATCAATCAAGTTGTTTTCTCCAAGAACAGAGTAAAAATGGGCTTTGTGGTGCTGAACTTCATAGATGGTCAACGGATGTTTTTTAGCCAACATTTTTCCAAATCGAGTTGAAAAATAATCGGGATGTTTGTCAACAACAACAGCATCAAAATCGGGAGAAAAGAGTTTTTCAAAATGGTTAAAGGTTTGTTCGTAGTTGAGCTGGGCATCGTAGCTTTCGGTATTGCCAAGATACTGGCTGATGTAAATGTTTTGCTGATTAATCAGCCCGAACACGCTTTTTAGCATGGAGCCTGTCGCCAAAACAGTTTCAGAGGGGAGTTGTAGTTTGGGGTTGATATAGGTTGGCGCTTTGCCCCTCGATCGGCGAAGGGTAACCTTCTGATGATGTTTTTTGCTGAATTGCACCACACCATCATCCTGCGGAATGACTATGTTACGATTGTTAAGTAAAATGATGTCGGCAATTTTAGAAAGTTCAGCCATAGCTTTGTTATCCCCGAAAATAATAGTTGAATCGGTGATGTTGCCGCTTGTGGCAACAATGGGTTTTCCGAACTTTGTTAGCAGTAAGTTGTATAGTGGCGTGTAGGGTAGCATAATTCCAAGCCGGGAAAGCCCGTGATTGAGTTCGTAAACAGCATCCGGGTTCAGAAGTTCGGGGTTATCATTTACCGTAAGCAAGACAATGGGAGCATGGATGCTTTGCAGCTCTTCTTTTTCAGCTTTGCTTAAAACAACATCTTTTTTGATGCTTTTCACATCAGGATACATCAGTGCGAAGGGTTTGGAAGGGCGATGTTTTCGTTCGCGAAGCTTTGCAATGACTTTTGGGTTGGTGGCATCGCATGTCAGCAGGTAGCCCCCGATTCCTTTGATGGCTATTATCTTTTCCTGGTGCCATTGCCGAACGATATAATCAAGATTGGTGAAACCGGTTATCAGTTTTTCGTTTTCGTAAAGTTGCATTGCTACAGCGCAATCGGGGCAGGAATTGGTTTGCGAAAAGTGCCTTCGCTCCATAGGATTGTTGTATTCTTCATCACAAGTATCGCACATGTCGAATTTGGCCATCGTTGTGTTGGGCCTGTCGTAGGGCAGTTTGGTGATGATGGAGTAGCGAGGGCCGCAGTTGGTGCAGGTGATAAACGGGTATTGATATCTGCGGTTAGCAGGGTTATTCAGTTCGATGCGGCAGTCATCGCACAAGGCCACATCAGGAGTAAGTAATAGTTTAGGTTTGATACTGTTTTCACTTTTCACAATGGTGAAATCAGAATATCTGTAAAATTTGGTTTTGTAAATGGTGCTTCGAGTGATGGCTGCAAGTGGAGGAAGGTTGTTTACCAGTTCCTCGTAAAATTTATTTGCCTGTTTATTATTGGAATTTATTTCAATATGAACCCCATCGTTGGTGTTGTTTACCCAACCGGTCAACAGGTGCTTTTTTGCCAGCCGGTAAACAAATGGTCGAAAGCCCACGCCTTGAACGATTCCCTCAAAATGTATGTGATAATTATTTGACAAAATTAATATACTTGAAGTTTACTGTTTATTAATTAACAAAAATACTATTTTTGCTGAAAGAAAATAAAAAAATGCATGAACTTTCGATAGCAGTAGGGATTGTTGATTTGGCCGAAAAAGAGGCCGCCAAAGCCGGAGCAGAAAAAGTTTCTGTTATTGAGTTGGAGGTGGGTACTGTTTCGGGGATTATGATGGATGCACTGGATTTTGCATGGCCTGTTGCTACAAAAGGAACAATACTGGAAAACGCAGAAAGAATCATTCATTATGTTCAGGGAAAAGCAAGATGCTCTCAATGTGGAGAAGTTTTTGAAATAGACAACCTCTACGATCCTTGTCCAAAATGCAACGGATATTTTAAAGATATACTGCAAGGAAAAGAGCTTCGAATAAAATCGTTAATTGTAAACGAATGATTTCAATAATATCGTATCAAGAATAATACATTAAAAAAATAACATCCCATGTGTTTAGCAGTACCCGGAAAAATAATCAGCATCGACAACGAACTGGATGATATATTCAGAATTGCCAAAGTGTCGTTTGACGGAGTAGTAAAAGAAGTTAATCTGGCCATGTTGCCTGAAGCCAAATTAGGAGATTATGTTTTGGTTCACGTGGGCAGCGCCATTAGTATTGTGGACGAAAAGGAGGCTCTGTTTACGCTGGATATTTTAAAAAAACTGGATATGGAAGGGCTTAAAGAGAGCGAGCTTTCAGAACCTGAAACAGATTAATTTATAATCATTTTTAGTTAAATATATAATACATTTGTGTACATCATATATTTAATATTTTAATCATGGATAATATAGAAGGTTATGTTTGTTTTGCAGAGCGCTTGGATCTTGCCCTGTCTCCCTTTTCGGATAAGGATGGAATACTAATTCTTGAGTCGGACCCTGAGCCGGGTTATTTTTCAAAAAACGGATTTCCCGAAAACCTGGAACATGCCAGCGATCATCATCTTTATCTGCTTACAAAATATCCTGTAACCTGTTTTCAGGACTGGGTTATTCAACACTCGTTTAAGGTTCGAAATGAATTGAAAATTAACCTTCATATTTCGCCGGGGCAGCTAACTTTTATGAATAAACAACATAACTGCATAAGAATAAGAACCCAGGAAGTAGAGAGCATTAAACCTTTTTTAGATGATTTGAAAAATCTGGATATCGAATTTGTCAAACACTCTAAACATGTGCAACCGTACAACAGTGTGGTACATTTCAAAAAACATGCTGAACTAACCCCTTTGGGAGAGGGTGTTTATGCCGATGTAAACGATAAAAACAGGCATTTTGTTCAGCTGTCTAAAGATCTTGAATTTGAAGAGTTTGAAAGTGTTGTGGAAAAGATAAAAAACAATTGCGGCTTTAACATGTTTAATGCTGCCTACTCTCTATTGGCACGTCGTGATGAAGTGATGAATTTTATTGCCATCTATTCCAGACATTGTGACGAAAAGAGGCTTCCTGAATTTAAATACTACCTGGACAAACATATTTAGACACTATTCTAAATTAAACCGCATTGCTTTTTCCGTTTTTTTACCATCTCGGTCGGCTGTAAATAACAGTAGTGCAAAATATTATGCATGCACAATACTTTGTGTATATGATATATTTATATGTGATATAAATAATTGATTCGTTAGGTTTTAAACAAACACGATTATATTTTTGTAGCCGACAATGAAAAACAAAATCCTATGAAAAAAGTATTAGAAATAATTCTTATCATCATCATTCCATGGATCATCATTCTATGGATTGTTTTTAATTACAATGGTGATAAAGATCGCGATTATTATCCCTCTTCAGAAATTAACCTGAAACACGATTCAATACCTGTTGACCATTCAAAATTTGCCGTGCTGCAAAAGGAGTTTAAAAGCGGACCGGAAGTTACCGAAGCTTGCTTGAGTTGTCACAACGGACGAGGTCAGGAGTTTATGAAGACCGAACACTGGAAATGGCATAAAGTTGATTCGATTCCCGGACGCGGAACTTTCGACCTCGGTAAAAAGAACTTGTTAAATAACTTTTGTATTGGTGTCAATTCAAACGAAAAACTCTGTTCTATGTGTCATGCCGGTTATGGTTATGGTGATAAAGATTTTGATTTTAACAACCAAAATAACATCGACTGTTTGATTTGTCACGACGGTACCAAGACCTATAAAAAGTCCAATCCTTGTAAGGGTCCTAACCTGCCCGGGTCGGGAGTTCCCGAAATTCATGTTGATTTGAAGTATGTTGCACAGCATGTCAACCTTCCCAAACGCAATAACTGTGGAAGCTGTCACTTTACCGGTGGTGGAGGAAACAACGTTAAGCACGGTGACCTCGAAATGGGATTGCTGAGTGCACATACGGGTTTAGCAGGCGAAGTAGATGTGCACATGGGTGTTGGTAAAGATGGTAACAATATGCAGTGTACCGATTGCCACAAAACACATAACCATCAGATTTCGGGTCAGCTGTATTCGGTTTCATCCTCAAACAGTAACAGAGCAACTTGTGAAGAGTGCCATACAGCCGCCCCTCACAAAAGCAAACTGCTTAACGACCATTATAAAACCATCGCCTGCCAAACATGCCATATTACCGAATATGCCAAACTCAATCCAACCAAAATTATTTGGGATTGGTCAACAGCAGCTAAAATGGATAAAAACGGTAAACCGATTTTTAAAAAGATGTTGCCTGATTCAACCTACACCTTCGATGGTGTAACTTATCACGATGTGGAAGTAGAGTACGATTCGCGTCACGGAACGGCTGTTTTGAAAAAGGATGTTAAACCGGAGTATATTTGGTTTAACGGTACAGCCAACCATATGCTAATTACGGATAAAATTAAGGACACCACCAATGGCATCGGAACCAAATAGAAGGGAGGCAGGG
>CAZKGB010000076.1:0-9479 GCA_964551935.1 uncultured Lentimicrobiaceae bacterium
ACAACGGCTCATTCAAATGTCGCTATTGGAATTAGCAGCCTTTATAGTAGTACCACTCGCTCAAATCTTGTTGCCATTGGTGATTCTGCTTTATATAATAACGGAATTGGTACCGCTTATTCATTACAGGCAACAGCTAATACAGCTGTCGGCTCAAAATCTTTGTATGCCAACACAACAGGTTATAACAATACGGCAATCGGGTTTGAAAGTTTATCAGGTAATACCACCGCAGAAGATAATACGGCAATCGGATATTATTCATTACATAACAATACCACCGGCGGAAAAAATGTGGCCATTGGTTCGAACTCAATGGACAGAAATACTACAGGAATAATGAATACATCCACTGGTGTTTTATCCGGCAGAAATAATATTTCGGGTAGTTACAATACCAATTTAGGGTATCTCGCTAATGCCAATAATCAAACAGGTAGTAACAATACAGCCATCGGTTATAGCGCCGGATTGGGAAGTAGCGGAAATAGTTACAGTGGTTGTGTATTCATTGGTTACGAAGCCGGTAAAAACAATAGCAGCGATAATAAACTTTATATTGATAACTCATCCACTTCAACACCACTTATTGGTGGCGATTTTGATACGGATCAACTTTATTTTAATGCTTCAAGGGTAGGAATTGGTACCGATAGCCCTAATGAATTGATGGAAGTGGCAAGTTCGACGGGTAACAGAGCCAGGATGATTGTTAGTGACGGGGAGGGGGCAAGCCGGAAAGTTATTTTGTTCGTATCACCGAGCTCCTCATACGATTATGGTCGAATTGATGCCTACGATTACAACAGTAGTACCGGTAAAACTTTACGTATTAATACTGTTGGTAATGGCGATATTATGAGCGGAGGCAATATTATTCCTGAAGCACATAAAGCCAAAAGCCTGGGTGCCAGCGGAACTGCATGGGATAATGTTTATGCCGACGATTTCATCAACGAAGGAGCTGCCGCTTTTCATGATATCAGTGTTACCAAACAACTGCTGAGTTTTGAACCGCAACCTAAAAAAGCCGGAGCCAAGGATGAGTTTACCGATAAAGGGCTTAAAGAACTTGATCCTTCATCGTTGCCTGTCGAACTCTGCGAAAACAATGCCCTTCTTATTGACGAGATGACTACCTATAACTACAAAGCCAATTACGAACAACAACTGCAAATAGAGCAATTGAAAAAAGAGAATACTGAATTGAAACTAAGGCTTGAAAAACTGGAAAAGTTGTTGATGAACAATTAATTTCTGTTATGAAACTCTATGGTTAAAGTGGGCAATAACTTTGACCGTAGGGTTTAATGGCAGCTGCGATTTCAGGTATTTGTTAATATGTGTACCTGTTTTCTTTCTGTTAGAATGATTTTATTAACAGGTGATTGTTATCTTTTTTATTGAAAAAAAAATAAATAATTGCTTTTTAAGCTGATTTATTGATACTTTTGCCGCGAAATAAAAATACAGGGATTTGCTTGAATATTAGAAAAAATATTGCGTTCTTTGCACTCCCTTTTTAAAAACGACTTAAAAACACGGAACGATGTCAAGAATTTGTCAGATTACAGGAAAAAAAGTGATTACAGGAAACCACGTTTCGCATTCACATATCAAAACCAAAAGAAGATTTCATCCTAATCTTCATACCAAGCGATTTTTTATCCCTGAAACCAATGAATGGGTAACTTTGAGGGTTTCTGCAGCCGGCATTCGCATTATCAATAAAAAAGGTATTTTTAATGCCATTAAAGAGGCCAAGGAAAAAGGCTATTTTAACGCATAATGTGAAGAAGAAAAAAATAAAAAAGCCCTG
The DNA here is from genome assembly GCA_964551935.1 of uncultured Lentimicrobiaceae bacterium. GTDB lineage: Bacteria > Bacteroidota > Bacteroidia > Bacteroidales > F082 > B16-G9. The sequence continues at coordinate 1,820 of CAZKGB010000076.1, forward strand.
TGCTCTTATTTGTGGAGTACAGGGCTTTTTTTATGTATTAAAGCTCCCTATTAATGTTGTGAAAAGTTTGTGTTGTTGATTTATTTTTAACTCATTATTGGTCAGTCGTTGATTTTACCCTTCATACGTTGAATTAGCTACAGACTTCGCCGGTTTTATGTCGTTTTTGCCCAACTTGGGTAGCAATGCATGAATAGCATTAACAAACAATTTACTTTTTTACCGATTTTGGGCAACCTCCTTTTTTTTGTTTGACTAATAATTCTCATTAATAATCTTGGCAATTAACACGTTGAGCTTTTCAAATACCTCTTCCTCGGTGCCGGTTCCATCGATGGCATAATACTTACTTTGTTTGCGGTAGTAGTCAATTACCGGTTTGGTTTTTTGCTTATACTGCTCAAGGCGGTTTATAATAAGGTCAACCGACTTGTCGTACGGACGGGCCCGTTTTGTTCTTGCCCGTGCATTAAGCCGTTTTAATGCCGTAATGGTATCGATTTCCATTTCGATGACCGCTGAGACCTTCATGTGTTCTTTCATCAACAATCCGTCAAGAATATACGACTGGATCATTGTACGGGGAAAGCCTTTGAAGATAAATCCTTTAGAATTGGGATGGTTGCCAATACGTTTTTCAATCAGTTTGATGGGTATTTCATCTTCCACAATTTCACCCCGTTCCATAAATGGCTCTACCTTTTTACCGAGATCGGTGCCTTTGGCAATCTCGTTTCGCAGCATCTTACCGGTTGAAATATAAACCAGATTATGTGCTTTGGCAATCAGTTGCCCTTGGGTTCCTTTTCCTGAACCCGGTTTTCCAAGCAAAACGATGTTTGTTAAAATATTCTTTCTATGCGATTCAATTACTGTAACAATTTCATTAAATATGTCATCAATTTCGCCTACTCCGCTTATTTCGTAGTATTTACCGCGCTCTTTGTAATAATCGGCAACCGGTTTGGTTTTATTTTTATATTCTTCTAACCTTACCTTAATTACCTCAAGCGTATCGTCGCTTCTTCCTGAATCTTTTGCTCTTAATAAAAGTCTTTCAATTAATATTTTATCCGGTACATTGAGTGCGATCATCATATCCAGTTGCGTATCCAGCTTAAGTAACAATCCGTCAAGAATAAATGATTGTACTACTGTGCGTGGGAAACCGTCGAACAAAATACCTTGTTTATCAGCGGCATTGGTTATATTTTTTTCAATCATCTCAACCACCAGGTCATCCGAAACCAATCCCCCATGTTCTATAACCGATTTGGCTTTTAAACCCAATTTCGTATTCTGTGATATTTCCGTCCGCAACATATCTCCGGTTGAAATGTAGGTCAGATTATACTTTTCAAGCAATTTTTTCGATTGAGTTCCTTTACCCGCCCCGGGAGGGCCAAAAAGCGCAATATTTAACATAACTTCAGGGTTTGTTTAATCAATAACTTTGTATATATCTTTGAGGTTTCTTCCCTGTTCATAGTAATCTAGGCCGTAGCCTACAATAAAATCATTGGGAATTTCTATACCGATGTAATCGATTGGATAATCTTCTTTGAAAGCCTTTGGCTTAAAAAGAAGGGTGGCAATTTTAACTTCGCTGGCACCCATCGATAGCAGCTGCTTTGTTAACCCTGCAAGGGTAAGCCCACTGTCAACAATATCTTCCACAATGACAATGGTTCTGTCTTTTATATCCTGATTGAAACCGATTAACTCCTTTACCGTATTTGTTGATTGTGTGCCTGAATAAGAGGCCAGTTTTACAAATGAAAGTTCACAAGGAAAATCCAGCTTCTTCATTAAATCGCCGGCAAACATAAAGGAACCGTTTAAAATAACCAGAAAAATGGGCGTTTTGTCTTTCACCTCCTTTTTAATAATAACCGCCATTTTTTCAATGGCAGCATCAATCTCTTCGTATGGGATGAAAGTCTCAAATTCCCTGTCTAAAATCTTTATAATACTCATTGTCGATGATTTAATTGCAAACAGCAAATATAAAAAATATGCTTACCACTTTTAACCTTGGTAAAATTTTGTTTCAATATCGGCTTTTTTTTAAATTGTGTTAAAAATTTTGAAACTAATTATATTTTTTGTATCTTTAAAATCAAAAAAAGGAGGAAATTATGAATGTGTTATTTGTTGATTTACAAAATGTTTGCAGGTCGCCCATGGCAGAGGCAATCTTGAAGAAGAAGTTTCTTGATAACCATATAGTCGGTTTGGTTGATTCTGCAGGTTTCGAGTCGTTTAATATTAATGAAACGCCTGATCCCAGAGCCATAAATACCGGTGCTGAACACGGGGTTTTGGTTGACGGCAGATCCAGAATATTTGTCAAAAAGGATTTTGATATTTATGATAAAATTTACGTGATGGATACCCAAAACTATTGGGATGTGATGGAGCTTGCCAGAAATGATGAAGACAAGGCAAAAGTAGATTATCTTTTAAATTTACTCGAGCCGGGTTTGAATAAAACTGTTCCAAACCCGTATAACAGTGGCTTAGCTGATTGCAAACAGATATACCGAATGCTGAATAAAGCTGCCGACAGAATTGTGGAAAATGTAAAACTTGAACAGGAAAAAATAGCCATTGCCAATAATTAACATTCCCTCGAAACAGAATATTGAAAAGGCTCATCGTTTGATTGAGCCTTTTGTGCATCGCACCCCAGTGTTGACTTCGCAAACATTTGATAAAATGTTTGGAGGCCAGTTGTTTTTTAAATGCGAAAACTTTCAAAAAGCGGGGGCTTTTAAATCAAGAGGAGCCGTTAATTCGGTGTTTTTACTAAGCGATAGTGATGCAGCAAGAGGAGTAGCTACCCATTCATCGGGCAATCACGCGCAGGCGCTGGCGCGTGCAGCAGGTCTGAGGGGGATAAAAGCCTATATTGTTATGCCCGAAAATGCGCCTAAAGTAAAGGTGGAGGCGGTTAAGGGATATGGCGGTGAGATTACATTTTGTAAACCAACATTGGAAGCTCGTGAAGAAACCCTGAAACAGGTCGTTAAGAAAACCGGAGCGGTTGAAATTCACCCTTACGATAAGTTTGAAATTGTTGCAGGACAAGCTACAGCAGCCAAAGAACTGTTGGAAGATTATCCTGATTTGGATTTGATTCTTGCTCCTGTCGGTGGGGGAGGTTTGCTGGCCGGAACAGCACTGGCAGCAAAGTATTTTTCAAAACAAACAAAAGTTATTGCCTGCGAACCGGCCGGTGCCGATGACGCTTATCGTTCTTTCAAGGCCGGATATATTATTCCGTCCGAAAACCCGAATACCATAGCCGATGGTTTGCTTACTTCGCTTGGCGTGTTGAATTTTGAGATTATAAAAAGTGAGGTGGAAGCTATTGTAACTGTTTCGGATGACTCTATCAAACAAGCCATGAAACTAATTTGGGAGCGAATGAAAATAATCATCGAACCTTCATCAGCAGTGCCTTTTGCTGCGGTGCTGGAACACAAAATGAATGTTAAAGAAAAAAAAGTGGGAATTATTATTTCAGGGGGAAATGTGGATTTGTCAAAAAACCGGTTTTAATAAACCATCATTTTTTTGTTAAATCATAATCAGTTACCTCCTCCTGAAGTGGTGTTGTATCATAAATAGGGTTTAAATCCATTCGAAACTCATTTGTAATCTCGTTCTTTATCCCTCTCATATTTTCCTATTTTTGCATTTAATGGGTAAAATACAAAATTTATTACGGCTAAATTTCTCTGCTTTCGATAAAAAGTGGATGCTCAATTATGCTTACACGCAATTGAGAGATGGGTGGACACTCACTCCCTGGAAAAAGGAGATATTCTATTTTATCATCGACTGGTTGTCGGAATCGAAAACTGTTAAAGTAACCACATCCGGTTCAACGGGAACACCAAAAACGCTATTATTAAATAAGGAGTATGTTAAAAAAAGTGCTGAGGCTACCAATCGTTTTTTTGAACTAAAGAAGGGTGATAAAGCATTGCTTTGCCTGCCGGTAAAATATATTGCCGGAAAGATGATGATTGTCAGAGCACTGGAAGGAATGTATGACCTCTATTGTGTTGAACCCTCGTTAACGCCCTCTTTTGAAGAAACAACCGTTGATTTTGCAGCCATGACACCGTCGCAGGTTTCATCGCTATTAGATAGTGAAGAGGGGAAGCTGTTAATTGGAAAAGTTGATAAATTGATTGTTGGAGGTGATTTAATTCCGGTATCACTTGAAGAGAAGCTTCAAACGGTAAAAACAAAAGTGTGGCACACGTACGGTATGACCGAAACCATCACGCATGTTGCCCTGAGAAGGGTAAATGGGAGGGAAGCTGCCTCATCGTTTTTTCCGATGGAACATGTGTCGCTTTCACAACAAAACCGGCAGTTGGTAATTCATGCTCCCACTATCGGTGTGCACCAAATGATTACCAACGATTTGGTTGAATTTAACGGGAACGGGAGCTTTAATGTGTTGGGACGTAAAGATAATGTGGTCATTAGCGGAGGAGTGAAACTGTTTCCCGAAGTGATTGAAAAAAAGGTGGAAACCATTTGTAAAATGCCCTTTTATTTTTCAGGGGTAAGCGATGATAAACTGGGAACTAAATTGGTGATGTTTCTGGAAAGTGATAAAAATATCGATCTTGAAAAGCTAAAACATTCAATTGCCATGGTGGTCGATAAGTTTGAAAACCCAAAAGAGATTATTGTTAAAAGTAAATTTGACAGAACAATTTCCGGGAAGATTGTCAGAGAATGATTAATTAGCTATTTTTACAACCTAAATAAACAATCTGATTATGAAAAAAGTTATCCTGTTTTTTGCTTTAATTGCCTTGTTTCCTGTTATTAACATGGCACAAAATGTGCAAATAATGCCTTTTGCCGGCTATTTATTGGGCGGTGGTGTTCAGTTCGTTGAAGGAAAACTCAATGTTAACGATGCTCCCGTTTTTGGAGCATCCATTATTGTTCCCGATATAAAATATTCAACCGATTTGGAGTTTAGCTATTTTCGCTCCGGCTCAACTGCCGGTTTTCGCGCTTATCCCGGTTTTAATCTAAACGACCAAACCGCTGACGTGGCTTCAAATTACTTGCAATTAGGTGCTATTAGTAAAATGCCTGTTTCTGAAAAGGTATTGCCTTTCTTCTCCTATTCGGCGGGTGCTACCTGGTTCTCATCGCCCGATTTTGCTGCCGTATGGCGCTTTTCGGTAACGCTTGGTGGGGGTGCCGAGTTTTTTATTACCGATAAAATAGGTATACTGGTACGAGCTCGTTTGTTACTTCCCATGAATTTTGCCGGTATTGGTGGCTGGTGCGGTATCGGTACGGGTGGTTCGGGTTGCGGACTAAGTGCCAATGGCTATTCTGTTATCACTCAAGGTGACTTTACAGGTGGCCTTATCTTTAAACTGGGAAAGTAATAGACACATCCTCTGTGGTTTACGCCGATTGATTATTAACAATTGGTTGTCCATAATTATTATTAAGTCAGCTTAAACAACCTGCTGTGGTTTCTACCTTTGTGTAAAATCATCAATCCGGTTGTGAGTAAACAAAAATTACGTTTTTTCCCCGATAATATTGAAAATGAAGCGCAGGTTAAACTTAATTACAAGCGCCTTGCTTTGTTGTATCACCCCGATAGGGGAGGTAGCGAAGAGCTCATGCGGGAACTTAATGTAGAATACGATTACCTTAAACATATTATAAAAGCCAAAAACCTCACCAAAAAGAGCGTCAAAAGCGAGTTCTCTAAATTAAAGGTGGGTGATACCGTATTTGTTAACGGTACCGAATGCGTGGTGGTTGATGTTTTTAACCACTCATTTATTGCTCAAGCCAAAGGAAGAGTGAAACTGGCAATTTTCGATAAAGAGACCGGTTATGCGATTAATAATAACAGATATAAAGCTTCGTTAACAAATACTACCGCACTGGAGTAAAAAAGTCTCAAATTGGGAAACTGATTTTTTCTTGAAAACTTCATTTTATTTTTATTGTTGAATCTCTCGGTTAAGGAATAGAGGGGTTTATCTGGTATTGTCTTCACAGCATGAAATTAATAGCTAAATTATGTTGCGGTATATGGCTAAAATTCCTATTTTTACACAAGATTGCCAGAATTAAAAACAATTTCTATGGTTGAAGTTGCTCTTGATAGCGAAAATAATTTGATGAATATTACTTTCACCGGTTTTTTGGATGTTAGTAAAATTGAGACCTTATACGGTGAGTTACTGGGTAGTCGTATTACTAAGGATAATGTGATGATAATCATACGGGAGGTTGATAACATCGACTTGAGTTTTCTTCAACTCTTACACGCTTTTTTACTTAAACTAAAAAGGGATAATAAAACTTTTTCCTTTCAATGGGATGTTGATCCCGAATATTTTAAGCTCGTGGAAGAATCAGGGTTTATTGCCGATTTTAATAAGATATCAAATAAGTAGCATATGGCCGAAAAAAAAATATTGGTTGTTGATGATTCATCAAGTATTCGAGAGTTATTAAAGCTGGCACTTGAAGATGAAAACTACAACGTTACATTGGGTGAAGATGGTATAGATGCATTAAAACATCTCGACGGAAAACATTTTGACCTGGTAATTACCGATTTGCACATGCCAAATATGAATGGGATGGAATTAATCCATGAGATTAGGAAGATTGATCAGTATAAATATACTCCGATACTTTTTTTAACCACCGAAACAAAAGCTGACCTTAAGGTAAAAGCAAAAAAGGAAGGAGCAACAGGCTGGCTTACTAAACCTTTTGATAATGAAAAACTAAAAAGGGTCATTAAACGAGTATTAAGATAGATGGAAGCGCTTAAACAAAAGTTTCTTGAAGAAGCGTCCGAGCTGTTGGTGAACCTTGAAAGCGGTTTGCTTAACCTGGATAAAGACCCTGATAATACCGATTATATCAATCAGGTGTTTCGGGTGATGCACTCCTTGAAAGGGTCGGGTGCGATGTTTGGGTTTGAAATATTAAGCTCTTTTGCCCATGAACTTGAAAATATCTACGATCTGGTTCGTGAGAAAAAACTTAAAGTAACCCGAAACTTAATCGATGCGACCTTTGATACGATTGATATTTTCAGGGCCCTATTGAAAGATGCGGATGATATTACGGAAGATACTATTGCCCAAAAGGATACAATGGTTGAATATTTTCATGCCATTGCAACCGGAAAGGCTGTTGCTGAAAACGAAAAAGAAGAGACAAACCGAAGCAAGGGGTTTTTGTCGACAGCTTCCAAAAGTACTGATGATGTGGAAAACATTCCTACCTGGAGAATACATTTCGAGCCGAGCCGTGATGTAATGAAGGACGGGAGTAATCCTCTGTATATGATTGATGAACTTGGGGAACTGGGGCATTTAAAAGTGTTTTTAAATGCCGAAAAAATACCTTCAATTGAAGAATTGACACCCAACGAATCGTACGTGTTGTGGAATATGCTATTGGTTACCGATTTTAGTGAAGATGAAATTAAAGATGTATTCCTCTTTGTTGAAGATGAAAGTAATATTACCATCGAAAAAGTTTCAGATTCCGATATTTTTAAATTTACCGAGGTAGATGAGCTGTTTCAGTCGTTTAACGACAACAAGTATTTTAGTGAAAAAGAGCTGAA
>CAZKGB010000077.1:0-9428 GCA_964551935.1 uncultured Lentimicrobiaceae bacterium
TTTCACCCGAAGTACTGATATCCTTGGTTGAAACATAACGTGTGGAACCTTTTTTCCCTTTAAAAAAGAGGAAAATGGCAAAAAAGACAAAAACGGCAATTATTGCGTAAAGTATCGGCTGTAACATTACCACGTTGCCCCATTGCGAGAACAATACCGAATCGGCCCATAACGAACCATGAGTTGATGTATAACCTGCATATTGTAAAGCGGCATCAATGGGTTTGAATAATAACTGCGGAAAAGTTCCCAGTACAAATGTTCCCAATGCCAATATCAGCATCGGAACAACCATGCCAACCGGAGCTTCTTTTACATGATCCCACTCGGGCTCTTCCTGTCCGAGGAAATATCCGTGAAGGAATTTATAGCAGTAAAGAAATCCTGCTGTGGAGGCAAAGAAAAGAAGAATCACCAAAATGTAATTATGATTCTGGATCAAGGCTTCATACAGCATCCATTTGGAAACAAATCCTGCCAAAGGAGGTATTCCTGCCAGAGCGATAACCGATATCAGGGCCGAAATAAAAGTCCAGGGCATCTTTCTAATCAATCCGTTCACCTCTTTAAAATCGGTAGTACCGGTTTGTTTTTCAATGGCTCCAACCACCATAAACAAGCTTCCTTTAAACATGGCGTGAACAATCACCAGAAACATTGCTGCCAACATAGCAAGAGGTGTTCCAATGGCAACCCCTACGATGATGTAACCCATTTGACCAACCGAAGACCAGGCCAACAGTTTTTTACCGTCGTCCTGGGTAATGGCCCAAAGGGTTGCGGCGGCGGCCGTAAAACCACCCAGCCAGGCAATCACATTACGGAACATGGAACCGTCAGGCAACTGGCTGATCATGGTAACCATCACCAGTACCATCCCGTAAATTCCCATCTTGGATAACGCTCCCGAGAAGAGGCCGGTATAAGCCATGGGTGAATTGCTATAAGCACCCGGAGCCCAAACGTGTAACGGCATCAGGGCACTTTTAACACCAAAGGCCATCAGTAACAGTATCGGAATAAGAATCTGATTAAAAGTGCTCAAATGCTGGAAATTATTAAAACTGTCTGCCAGCATAAAGCTACCCAACTGACTGTTCAGAATAACCATAGCCATCAACATGGCATAAGCACCAATGGCAGAAAAAATAAAGTACTTGATACCGACTTTCTGAACCTCTTTTCCGTTAATGATAACCATCAGATAGGATGACCAGGTCATAATTTCCCAAAAGATAAAGAAAGATACCCAATCTTTACTTACAAGAATTCCCAGCATCGACATAACCGACAGGGTAAAATTGAAATAAAAGGCTCCTGTTTTTTGTTTTCCTTTCATAAAAGGCACGGCATAGATGGCAAGAAAGATACCCAAGCCAACCACAACCAACGAAAACAAATAGCTAAGTGGAGACAAACCCCAGGTAAGGGTAAGCCCAAGTGCATGTACATGGGTTACATCACCCACCGTAACGTTTGTAAAAAACATCCCGGCAGGAACAATAATGGTAGCCAAAAAAAGCAGATCGCCTACCACAGGGCTCAATTTGCCACCCAGCCAGGTAACGATAGCCCCACCTAAAAATAATAATAATATTAATGTTAACATATCCATTTCTTTGTTCTCCTATTGTATTGTTGTGGTTAACACACTATGAATATACCGGGATTTATCGAATAAACTGTTGGCGGCATTATGCAGATAGGTTGAAACACTGTCAGGATAAAAACCGATAACAAGAATCATCAAACCTAAAACAATCATAACTATATAAGCATTAAAGGTGGGTCGACGAGCCAGCAGATGCGAGGCGCGTTTAAAAAAGAAGATTCGATTTACCACGCGCATATAGTAAACCAGTTCGACCACACTAACGACAAGTATCAAACCTATAATAAGTAACATATTGCTATCAGCGGCAGCCATTAAAAACGACAGCTTACCCCAGAACCCTGCAAAGGGTGGTAATCCGACTATGGCAAACGCACCCAACGTAAACAGAATGGAAGTTAACGGTGCAAGTTTACCTATTCCGTCAACATCCGATATTGTTTTTTTCTTGGAGTGATAAACCAGGTAACTTCCGCTAAAAAACAGTAATGGCTTAATAATAGCATGGTTTAACATAATAAACAGAGCGGCAAAAACACCCTCTTTGGTTCCAATACCAAACGAAACCAACACCAGCCCCATCTGTCCGATAGAGGAGTAGGCCAACATCCTTTTCAGTTTTTCCTGACGAATAGCGGCAACCTCGGCTACCACCAACGTTATTAAACCAACAATAATTAACAGGTTGAAAGCACCTGACAAATCAAATATGGTATAGGTATAGCGAATTAATGCATAAACGGCAGCTTTAACAACAATCCCTGCAAAAGCAGCACCCACCGGACCGGGAGCCTCAGCATAAGCATCGGGGGCCCATCCGTTAAGCGGAAATATCTCTGCTTCAATTCCCAAAGCAATAACAAACAGTATAAAAGAAACTGCTTTTAACTTGGGATCCATCAGGTGCATTTTTGAAGCAATATCAGCCATGTTCAGTGTTCCCAACTGTGAATAAATAATCATGATGGCCAGCAGCAACATTACCGATGCTATGGAACCCATCATTAAATATTTAAAGGAAGCTTCGGCACTATCGCGGCCGGTATAAAAGGCTGTTAAAGCATAGCCTGAGATACCGGTAATTTCGATAAACACGAACATATTAAAAATATCGCCTGTTAGCACGATGCCTACCGAACCGGTAACCAGCATCATTAACAAAAGAAAATACTTACGAGCAGCTTCATATTCCACGTTACTTTTAAAGCGATAGCTGTAAAGCCATACCAAAAGCCCCATAAATACCATAATAGTTACCAGCAATCCTGAAAAGGCATTAAATACAAGGTTAATTCCAATAGGAGGCGCCCAACCGGCAATAACCTCTACAATAGGACCATTAACTGTAACATAATTCAAAAGATTGATGGCCAATACTAAAAGGTAAGCAAGAACCAGTCCGGGTATAATCCTAACCGACTCTTTCCAAACCATCCCAATCAGCGGAATAATAAAGGCCGCCAAGAGGGGAATTGCTATAAATAAAACCGGAGTTCCTACCATTTTAAATTCTTTATTTCGTCAATATATAATGTATGATGATGTCTCCAAAGGCGAATTACCAGCGATAATGCAACAGCAGTAACACCAAAGCCAATAACAATGGCTGTAAGAACCAATGCTTGTGGAATGGGATCAACCATTGTTTGTGTGCCATTATAGCCGGGAGAAAATATAGGAGCGGTTCCGCCTTTTAAATAGCCCAGGGTAACGATTAACAGGTTTAATCCCGAATCAACAATCGAAAGGCCGATAACAATTTTAAGCAGTGACCTTTTTACCAGGGCAGCATATAGTCCGATTAACATAACCAAGACCGCTGTGCCGTAAACTGCATAATCTAAATATTGAAAATAGGCATTATCCATTTTGCTCTCCTTTCTCGTTTAATACGGTATAAATAACACCGGTAAGCTCAGCGGCTACCTTAAAGCCCACTGCGATATAGATAATAGGGATTACACCGCCACTAAACAAATCGTTTAACACACCTGTGGGAAGAAAGTTTTGCAGGAAAGTTCCACCATTCATAAATCCCAATAAGCCAACACCGGCAAAGGTGATACCTGCTAACGATTCAACAATGGAAAGTCCGTTATGGCTAACCGAATAGTTTTCGTAAGCCAGCAACATGAGCAAAAATCCGGTGGCAATAATTACACCACCCTGAAAACCTCCGCCGGGAGACAAATGACCATGGATGAAAACATAAACGCCAAGCAGAACAATGGCCGGAAATAATAATTTTGAACCGGAAGTAACAATACTGCTGGCAGAAAACAATACCGACCGCTCACCCACGTGGTGTCTTCTTTTATATAAAATACTACCCAATGCCGTTACCGACAAGAAAAGTACAGTAACCTCGCCCAGGGTATCAAATCCTCTGAAGTTTACAACAATACTGGTAACCGTATTGGAAACTTTTAACTCTTGAACTGTTTGTTGCAGATAGATATCTTTAACGGGTTTTATGGCTTCATTTTTTACAAAATGAGAATTTCCGAAACCGATATCAAAAAAGGTTCCGGCAACATAAAACCCCACAACAGCCAGCAACAACAATACTAATATCTTTTTCATTTCGCTGCTGATTTAATGTTATTTTCTTTATCTTTTTCCACTTCCATTCTTTCGGTATTACGAATGGTAATAACAAAAATAATGGTTGTTAAGGCCACCCCTATGGCTGCTTCGGTAAGCGCCACATCGGGTGCCTGAAGCAGGTAAAACAGGATGGAAAGAATAAGGCTGATAATACCCGTGGCGATTACGGCATACAACAAGTCTTTTTGCCTTACGGCGTAAACTGATGCGGCAATCATTAATACAAGTAAAACCAATATTAAAATTAATGCTATCATACCTTTTCCTCCTTTTCTTTTTCGTGAGGGACTATTTCCCGGTAAGCATCCATGTTTTCTTTATCATCGCTTAAAATAAGCGGATAATGACCACGACGGTAAGTTGCTCTGGCCAATGCATGTGAACTGATAGGGTTGGAATAGGCAATAAAAATGATTAAAACCAAACTTTTCAGCATCCATGCAGGTTCAAAGAAACCAACACCAAGAATTAAACTCATAGCTCCAAGGGTAGTGGCTTTTGTGCCTGCCTGAAGACGATTATAAATGTCGGGCATACGGTAAATTCCCAAGGCTCCAAGGAACAGGAATAGACTACCGATAATAACTAGTATGCCGCCGATAATTTCCATAATACTCATAGCGCACCCTCCAAATATCTGGCAATTACAATTACTCCTATAAACCCGAGCACCGCGTAAACCAATGCTACATCAACGTATATAAAACGTTGAAAAACATAAGCAAGCAGCACCAGTGCTGATACGCCAATGGTGGTAAGTGTGTCGAGCGCTACAACCCTGTCGCCGGCCGTGGGGCCTTTAACGAATCGTATGGCTGACATAATCATACCTAAGGCCATAAGCGAAAATGCTATATAAATAATGTATGTCATCATTAAAATATTTTTAATAAAACTTTTTCAAAAGATTCGGCAATTTCCGTGAACGCTTTCTCCGGATCTGTAGTGTGTACATCAATCCAGTGAATGTAAAAAGTATCATCCACAACATCAATGGTAAGCGTTCCGGGAGTCAGGGTAATGCTATTGGCTAAAACCATTTTTGAATAATTTGTTTTCAGTTTGGTTTTAAATTTAACAACACCCGGATTAATGGGAAGAGAAGGGGATATTACCCTGCGGGCAACATCAAGGTTTGCCTGAATAAGGGCTACCAGAAAAACACCAAAGTAATATACCATCCAAAAAATCTTAACAGGATTTAATAATGATAAATCACAGCAGGTGAACAGGCGAATGCTTAACAAGGAGATAATCATGGTAACTAAACCACCAATAATCAACTCCTGAACAGCAAACGTACTGGTAAACATAATCCACAACAGCATCAGGAATACCCAATTTACGATAAACCTTCCCAGTTTTTGATTCAATGTTAATGCTTGCATAAAAATAATTTTTTAATTAACCGAGATTGTATTTTTTACCTTCAAAGTAGCGCATAAACTGAACTCTTTCGTACTCGGCAGGGTTGGGACTGTTTACCTGGCTCATTTTACCTTTAAAGTCATCAATTTTATTAAAGCCATGTTTTTCCATCCAGGTTTTCATCTCTTCCAACATATCTTCGATGGATTCGATACCATGTTTATAAAGTGAAGAAACTACCTGTACTGCATCAGCACCGGCCAAAATCTCTTTAACCACGGAAGCTCCGTCGTGAACACCTGTTGATGCAATAAGATTACTGTCAACACGTCCGGCTAAAATCGACATCCAACGCAACGAAATAGCCAGGTCGGACGAACGGCTCAGCACATTACTCGGAACCAATGTAAAGTTATCGATATCGAAATCGGGGTGGAAAAACCGGTTGAATAAAACTACACCGTCAACCTTGGTTTCGGAAACTTTTTTAACAAAAGCTGCAAGGTTAGCCGAGTAATAACTCAGTTTGGCAGCTACCGGAACCTTAACAGCCTCGGTTATTTTTTCGATGATGTTAAGATAGGTCTCTTCCACTTTGTTGCAGGTAAGGTCGAAATCGGAAGGTAGCACAAACATGTTTAATTCAATGGCATCGGCTCCGGCCTCTTCAAGCTTCTTGGCAAAAAAGCTCCATTCCCATGAACTTTTGCAGTTGATACTGGCAATTACCGGGATTTTCAACGCGCGCTTTGCCTCCTTAATAAGCTCAAGATACTTTTTAATGTTATCTTGTTTGATCTTGTAATCGTAATAATCAAGAAAACGAACATCAGGAAACTCCAAATCTTTTTCCTTTTCAAGAATGCTTTGGTATTCGTAAAAAATTTCCTCTTCAAAGATTGATTTTAAAACAACGGCTCCGGCACCACTGTTTTCAATCTTTTTCAGGTTTTCAATCGACGCCGTTAAGCTGGAACTACCAACTACAATCGGGTTTTTGATTTTTAAACCTAAGTAACTGACTGACAAGTCCATAATACTATGCTTTTAATTTATCATTAGCTAATTATGCTGGCAAAAATAGTCTAATTGATTTTGTATAAAAACACACTATATATGTAGATAGTTAATTTATTTTCAGTTTAAATAAATATGACTGTTAAAAATTAATAAAAAACCTTCTAATAACTGATTTAGTATAACCGTTTAGGTTGTTATACATATTGTTTACTGTTAACTACATCACGCTTAATTTTTTATTTTGACTCTATAAAAATGTAATCGAGATGAGCATTTAATAAAAATACGTGATTCCCTTAAAGAAACAATATCATCAACTCTACGCTAATTGAAACAGCCCGGTATTGAGTTATGGTTACTCTTCCTAAATCGAAGAGGCAACATGGTACCGGAAAAACCAACTTTTGCCACTCATAAGGGCAGCTCGGGTTTACAGTTATTTTGAATATCAAAATTCCATGCAAAGCACTAAATAAATTACCTTTGCAAACAATTAGTTAAAAGAATTGAATCATGAATAATCATCATTACACCCTCTCGGGGAATATTGTTGACATCCACACTGAAACCATTTTTAAAGGTACCGTTCACGTTGAAAATGGATTTATAAAAGACATCATTAAAGACGACTCGGTAACCGAAGAAACTTATATTCTTCCGGGGCTTATCGATTCGCACATCCATGTTGAAAGCTCCATGCTTATACCTTCGGAGTTTGCCCGCCTGGCAGTAGTACATGGTACGGTTGCCACGGTTTCCGACCCACACGAAATTGCCAATGTGTTGGGCATCGACGGCATCAAATACATGATCGAAAACGGAAAAAAGGTCCCTTTCAAGTTTTATTTTGGTGCTTCATCCTGTGTTCCGGCCACCCCTTTTGAAACCGCCGGTGCCGAGCTGGGTGTAGCGGAGTTGGATGAGCTAATGGCCATGGACGATATTAAATACATGGCCGAAATGATGAACTTTCCCGGGGTAATTAATCGTGATTCCTTTGTAATGGATAAACTGGCAGTGGCCCAAAAATACAATAAACCGGTGGATGGCCACGCACCGGGTGTAAAAGGCGAGGATGCCAAAAAATATATCGAAGCCGGCATTACCACCGACCACGAATGTTTTACCATGGAAGAGGCTTTGGAGAAAATTAAATACGGCATGAAAATTCAGATACGCGAAGGCAGTGCTGCCAAAAACTTTGAAGCACTGGTAGGTCTTTTAAAAGACCATGCTGATGATGTTTTGTTTTGTTCGGATGACAAACATCCCGACGACCTGGCTGAAGGGCATATAAACCAGCTGGTAAAACGAGCCGTTAACAAGGGATATGATGTTTTAAAGGTGTTAAAAAATGTGATCTTAAATCCCATCAAACATTACAACCTGGAAGTTGGCACTTTGCAACCCGGCGACCCGGCAGATATGATAGTGGTTGACGACCTTAGCCATTTTAATGTTTTACAAACCTATGTAAATGGTATTAAAGTGGCTGAAAAAGGTAAGACTCTCATCCAATCGGTTACGGCAGAACAACCCAATCTCTTTGTAGCGGAAGCTGTTTCGGCTGATGATATTGCTGTTGCCGCTACCGGCAAAAAGATTAAAATTATAGAATCGTACGACGGAGAGCTTATTACCGGTGTTTTAACCGAAATGCCAAAAACTGAAAACGGCCAACTGGTAAGTGATGTAGAGCGTGATATTTTGAAAATCGTGGTATTAAACCGTTATGAAAAGGGAGCTAAACCGGCCGTGGCATTTATAAAAGGATTCGGCCTAAAACAGGGGGCGCTGGCTTCAAGTGTAGCCCACGACAGCCATAATGTGGTAGCGGTTGGTACTTCTGATAATGAAATTGTGAATGCCATTAACAAGGTAATTGAATCAAAAGGCGGAGTGGCCGTTTCCGACGGCAATTATCAGGCTATCCTCCCCCTGCCGGTTGCAGGGCTGATGAGTACCGATGATGGTTATAAAGTAGCCGAACACTATCATAAACTCGACACGAAAGCCCACGCTTTAGGCTCCCCATTAAGGGCTCCTTTCATGACCATGTCGTTTATGGCGTTGTTGGTTATTCCTGACTTAAAATTAAGCGATAAAGGGCTATTTGATGGAACCACGTTTAGCTTTACCGATCTCTATTCGTAACCTCTCTTATTTAGATTTGTTATAAAATATATATGCAAGTAATATATATAGATACATCAGTATTTATTCCAACTTCTTTTTATATTTTTGTCGAAAATTTATTACAATGGCAAAATTTAATATTGATATTGCAAAACTGGAACTTGCAGCAAGCAAACTCAGGGCTATATCTCACCCGATGAGAATTGCTATTATTGAACTATTATCAGGAGACAAGCATCTTAGTGTAACTGAAATTTACAAAGCACTCGAAATTGAACAGGCAACCGCCTCGCATCATCTGAATATTTTAAAAAACAAAGGGGTTTTGGTTTCAAAAAGAGATGGTAAGAAAATTTTCTATGCTTTACGAAGTAATACCCTCACCGAAATTATCGATTGTATCAATCGCTGCAACGATAACTAACACTGATTTTTACAGTTTGGAGTACTTGGAGTACTTGGAGTTTAGAGTGCCTAGAGTTAAGGGTTAAACGTTTAGGGTTTAGGGTTTAGCGTTTGGGGTTTAACATCTGCAATCTCCAATCGTTAATCTGCAATCTGCAATCAAAGAATGCCTAAAGTGCGGAGTTTGGAGTACTTAGAGTAAAACCCAAATCTCAAGCACCAAATCTCAAATAAATTCCAATATTGAAAACAAAAAAAATTCAAAACTACGTCGTTCATT